>NZ_VOYN01000019.1:0-60877 GCF_013420275.1 Acinetobacter sp. YH01020 | reverse complement strand
GTATATAGAAATCGTCGTAAACGATTAAACCTGCGGTTTAATTTACTTGCTGGCATATACAATTTAGATTGGGTGAAAGATAAACAATTAAATTGATTGAAAAATGATTTATGAAGGAAGTCTATTAATTTAATAGTTGCACCATCTCTGTATATATCTTTCCAAACTGTATATGCATTATTTTTCTTTGGCAGCGTTTGTTTAACGTCGAGAATTGCATCATCTACAAGCAACAAATTTTCATCAGCACCGCTTTTTGCCGTACAACTAACCATTAACATAACAAATATAAATAAACTTAGTATTTTCATCTAATTCTCAAAATATTTTTCAGTGTGAAGATATGTACAATAGATTTATCTTACAAGATTCCTCCACGTTCTTCTTACTTCAATATTGAAACGCATCTCAAGGAAATTAAGAAAAAAATCAATCATAGCCACCGCTCCCTAAATTTTGTAGAATAGCGTTTTTACCCCATGGTGCTTTTCTATGACCGCTTGGACTGCTCATGTCACTGTTGCTACAGTCGTTGAAAAAGACGGAAAATTCCTATTTGTTGAAGAACATACAGAAGGTGTGACCCATACTGTATTTAATCAACCTGCAGGTCATGTTGAAGCTGGCGAAACCATTATTGAAGCCGCCATTCGAGAAACCATGGAAGAAACAGGTCATGATGTAGAAATCACGAACCTCCTAGGCATGTATACTTATACTCCTCCGATGTTCCCTGATCGTACTTATTTCCGTTTCTGTTTCTTAGCTAAGGACATTCAGTACCATTCCGATGCACAGTTAGACACAGGTATTGTCGGTGCAGTATGGATGACGCTTGATGAACTCATTGAGTCTGCCCGTGCGCGCAGTCCATTAGTCATCAAAGCTGTACAAGATGCTCTTTCAGGTCAAAAATTTCCTTTATCGCTCATTTACGAGCACCAAAATTCTCCCTTAATTTCAAATTTGGATGCTTAATCCTATGCAACAACGTGTCATCGTCGGTATGTCTGGTGGTGTAGATTCTTCTGTATCTGCAGCACTTTTACTTCAACAAGGTTATCAAGTTGAAGGTCTTTTCATGAAAAACTGGGAAGAAGATGACGGCACGGAATACTGTACGGCAATGGAAGATCTTGCCGATGCTCAAGCCGTTTGTGACAAAATTGGAATCAAACTTCATACCGCAAACTTTGCGATGGAATATTGGGACCGTGTCTTTGAGCATTTCTTAGAAGAATATGCCGCAGGTCGTACACCAAACCCAGATATTCTCTGCAATAAAGAAATTAAATTCCGTGCATTTCTCGACCATGCTGTGAACTTAGGTGCTGACTTTATTGCGACAGGCCACTATTGCCGCCGTGGTGAAACGCTAAAAAATTCACGTGGTGAAGAGTATGCCCCTCTACTGCGTGGTCTAGACAACAACAAAGACCAAACCTATTTCCTACATGCAGTGCATGGTCGTGAAATTAACAAAACTTTGTTCCCTGTGGGTGAAATTGAAAAACCACAAGTGCGTAAAATCGCTGAAGAATTAGGTCTAATCACCGCGAAGAAAAAAGATTCAACAGGAATTTGCTTTATTGGCGAACGTCGATTTAATGACTTCTTAAAGCAATATTTACCTGCTCAACCCGGAAAAATCGTCCTAGACACGGGTAAAGAGGTTGGTGAACATCACGGCTTAATGTACTATACGCTCGGCCAACGTGGTGGCATCGGTCTTGGTGGTCTAAAAGGTGCTGAAGAAGGCGCTTGGTTTGTACTACATAAAGATATCGAAGGTAATCGCCTAGTCGTTGGTCAAGGTCATGAACATCCACTCATGCAAAGCACCATTTTATGGTCTGAAGCGATTGATTGGGTGGCTGGTGAACAAGAGATTCCTGAATCAGGCTTCCGCTGCACAGCGAAAACTCGTTATCGTCAGCCTGACCAAGACTGTACAATATTTAAAGACCCAACAGCGCCAAATGGTGTGCGTGTCGAATTCGATGAGCCACAACGTGCTGTTACACCGGGTCAAAGTGTGGTGTTCTACACCGGTGAAGTTTGTTTAGGGGGTGGTGTGATTCATCATACCAATGCGCCTAAACCGGATTTTATTGAATAAGGATTGTTTCGGATGACAGAGTTACCGTTTCAACAGCCTCAGACTCTGAATACTCGCCAAAATCGTGCATTGGCGTTAGCTGCTGTTTTTCAAGCGACACAGCTGACCCACATGACTGCATTGACTGGGCAACAGAGTATCGGGGAAAGCGGTAACTTTTATTTTGAACATCTCATTAAAGCCAGTTTAAATATCCGTCCTAAGTCGAATCAGTCTAGTCAGACGCTTGATTTTTTTAGTGGCTTGGCGGATATTTCGCTGGGATTAAAAACCTTAGAAAGTAGCATTACTCAACCCTTCAATACATCTCCCAAATCTAGACTTCCTAAACTTGCCAATACTAAGCTACCCATGACGTATGCGATGGCGTTATTGCAGTTAGAAAAGAAAGTCTATAGCAATCCTAAATTTGTCGAAATCATCGAACAATCCCAACAAAAAATTCTAAGACAGCTTTCCTTTTTTGATAATAATTATTTACATCCAAGTATCATTGCCAATTTAGCGCAAACCTATATTGAAACTGCAGGCCAAATTAATCCACGTATTATGGTTCGTGGTAATGCCGAAGCATTTAAAGACACTTCTCATACCAATCGCATTCGCGCCACCTTATTTACCGGCTTACAAATGGCACATTTATGGCGTCAGCTCGGTGGTAGCTCATGGGGTATGATTTTCAGTAAGCGCAAGCTACTACAAGATATTCAAGATCTTGCCCGTTTACAGTATCAGGTGGTTTAACTGATGCAGTACGGGCTTTTTGTTTTACGTTTAATTCCAAAATTTAAGGAATCGCTATGAACGCTTTAACCGCACTTTCTCCATTAGATGGACGTTACGCAAGCAAATGTGATGCTCTACGTCCCTTCCTCTCTGAGTTTGGTTTAATCCATGCTCGTGTGACTGTTGAAGTGCGTTGGTTACAAGCGCTTGCAAACCGTCCTGAAATCACTGAAGTTCCAGCGTTCAGTGCTGAAACTAACGCTGCGCTTGATGCAATTGTTGCGAACTTCTCTGAAGACAATGCAAACCGCATTAAAGAAATTGAACGTACAACAAACCATGACGTAAAAGCAGTTGAGTACTTCTTAAAAGAGCAAATCGCACATATCGATGAGCTTAAAAATGCTGGAGAATTCATTCACTTTGCATGTACATCTGAAGACATCAACAACTTGTCTCATGCTTTAATGCTTAAAAATGGCCGTGAAGTTTTAGTTGCAGCAATGCAGCAAATCATCGATTCAATCGTTGCTTTGGCTGAACAACACGCTGAACAACCAATGTTGTCTCGTACACATGGTCAAACTGCAAGCCCAACAACTTTGGGTAAAGAAATGGCGAACGTGGCTTACCGCCTTGCACGTCAAATCAAACAATTCAAACAAGTTGAATTACTTGGTAAAATCAATGGTGCAGTAGGTAACTACAACGCGCACTACTCTGCTTACCCTGAAATTAACTGGCCTGCGCATTCACAAGCATTTGTTGAATCATTAGGTTTAGAATTTAACCCGTACACCACTCAAATCGAACCACATGACTACATGGCGGAACTTTTTGATGCGCTACGTCGTTTCAACACAATCTTAATCGACTTTAACCGTGACGTTTGGGGCTACATCTCACTTGGTTTCTTCAAACAACGTTTGAAAGAAGGCGAAGTTGGTTCTTCAACAATGCCACATAAAGTTAACCCAATTGACTTCGAAAACTCTGAAGGTAACTTGGGTATTGCGAATGCGGTATTGGCTCACCTTGGTGAAAAACTTCCTGTATCTCGTTGGCAGCGTGACTTAACTGACTCAACTGTGCTTCGTAACATGGGTGTTGGTTTTGCACAAAGCTTGATCGCTTTTGAAGCTTGCTCTAAAGGTATTGGTAAACTTGAATTGAATGCTCAACGTATTCTTGAAGACCTTGACCATGCGCAAGAAGTACTTGCAGAACCGATTCAAACTGTTATGCGTCGTTATGCAGTTGAAAAACCTTACGAAAAACTTAAAGCCCTAACTCGTGGTCAAGCAATGACTCGCGAAATGATGGTTGATTTCGTAAATGGTAACGAATTAGAAGCTGTTCCAGCTGCTGACCGTGCGCGTCTTGCAGAAATGACACCTGCAACATATACAGGTAATGCATCAACTCAAGCAGCAAACATTAAAGATCTTATTTCTAAAATCTAATTTTAGATAGATCAAAAAAAACGAGGCTTCATGCCTCGTTTTTTATTTATAATACTTCTGCTCTCTTTGAGATGAGGAGCATGCTCCGCAAGGAGATGAGACTATCCAACTCTCCCTTGCGAACTCAGAATATATTCTGAGGATTCTCATCTCCTATAAGGAGATAGAAAATTTAGACGCAATTTTATTCTGCAGGGCAATATTTCGCCCAATCATCTTTCATTCGCTGTAATTCACAACCCGTTAAAACATCTGAGTAATAAATATAATATGTGGCATTGGGATACTGAATTTCATGGCGAAACATCATGCCCCGCAAAGATACAGAGAGCTCTTCTGGAAAATCATCTGTTAAATTAAGTTCTTCAAACTCATAGTTAAAATAACAATTTTGAGTCGCAATAAATGCCTCAACAACGGCCATAGTTACTTCCAAATACATAAACTTCGATATACATCTGAGTTTAATACAATCTTTTTGAAAATACTTATCCCTAGTTGCTAGCTGATGACATTTGAAAAAATAATGCACAAATTCTAACGCCGGCGAACTAACACCTTTCATCGCATTATGGCTATACTTGCCGCGAATTATAAACATTGCACACCGATAAAAAATTTGAGCTTTGCCTTTTCATGATTGATTTCAAATTAAAACTTAAGCACATCTTAGCTTTTGCGTTATTAACTCTTGCTATTGCGATCGCCAGTATCCAACCTTTAGAAATGGAAGCGTATATACTCCATCAAATTGGCACAGCGTTTATGCTGATCGTGCTGCTCGTTTTCCTCTATAAAATAGGGCTAAGTTTCGCAACTGTTTGCCTGTATCTTGGCTTTTTACTGATTCATGTCATCGGTGCCCATTATTTATATTCTTATGTGCCTTATTCTGAATGGACACAAGCTCTCTTCGGTTTCAACCTTGACCAAAGCATGGGATGGTCTCGGAATATGTATGATCGGCTTGTACACCTTGCCTATGGATTGCTGCTCTATCCGTTCTTTTATCGCATATTTCAAATCTGGCTACCACAATTAAAAGCCGGAACACTCTTTTTATTGGTCGTACAATTCGTCATGGCGACCAGTTTATTTTATGAATGGATCGAATGGCTGATTGCCATTGGCTTATCACCAGAAGAAGCTGAAAATTATAATGGGCAACAAGGTGATATTTGGGATGCGCATAAAGATATGCTGCTCGCAACACTTGGTGCGATGATCACTGGTGGTATTTGTTTAATGACATCAAATTTGTTGAATAACGCTAAACAAAAGCCTGAATATTTTTTATCTTAAATACTGATGTTACGCACCTAGAAGTAATTTCTCATTTTAAAAATGATTTTTAAGTCTATTCGACGGAGTCTTACATCTAGGAATTGAATAACGGGATTAGCCTTCGGCTGGAGGTACTTTTACGAAACGATGTTTCTCATTCGGCAAAATGAGAAGCGAAGCTTCGCAAGGAAACCATCTTGCGAAGCAATGCTCCTCACCGCAAAACTCGTTCGCTCGCGTCTACGTATTCAAAGTATCGCAAAAACATTTTTGATTAGAAGCAGCCCTGTCTCAAACACTTGCGGATGACGTTACCGCGTATCGTTGTTTTATTTGAATCAAATTGCACTTCTGGTGTTACTGCGTAACATCAGTTAAATATTTAAGCAGTCCATTGAATTAAGATTGAATCTGACATTTGCGGATTCAATTTTCGGTCATAATACTGAAAGCACGCTTTTGCTCCCGCTGGCATTTTTTGTAGATCATCATCTATACGAAAATGCCGTGTATATTTTGTATGATTCACTAAAATTTCAACCCGCTCAAAAGGCTGTCTTTTATTTATATTTCCGCTACTCATATAACTCTGATAGGCCACAACAGTGCCGCAGGCTTCAGAGCGAACATCTACCTGTAATGATGAACAATAAATATAGCCTGCCAACAGTGTTGCTGCTGGGCCAAACAGCGCAGCATACTGTTTCAGCACAGATTTTTTCACACTTTGAAAATGCAGCAAATATAGCCAAGGCCAAACCATTAGGCAAATGACACCACCTAAAATAAACAGAAAATTAGACATCATTATCATCAATATCTATGTACGCAACGCAATCTATCACAACAGCATCGTTTAGCATAAAAAAAGCTCACCGAAGTGAGCTTTAAATACTTTATAAGCATAAAGATTTTAAAATTTTAGATCTTTTAATTGAACGATATTTGCATTAGCTTTGCTCAATGATTCCATCACTTTTGACATGACAGCAGGAACCAATGAATCCGCAATTTGTGCTGCTTGTAAGCCTAACTTCTCACCCAGTGTTGGTTTTTTGCGGGTTTCAATCATATATACATCATGTTGTGGCATAAGACTTAATAGATATTCATCTGACGTTTGGAGTTTATCGACCAAATTGAGATCCATTGCATCTTGACCATACCAATGCTCACCTGTGGCAACTTTATCGACATTGAGCTGAGGACGGTATTTTTCAACAAAGTGTTTAAACAAGTTATGGGTTTGCTGTAACTCTTCTTCAAATTTGGCTTTACCTTCAGCAGTATTTTCACCAAACATAGTTACGGTACGTTTGAACTGACCCGCGGTATACAGTTCAAAATCGATATGTTTTTCTTTCAATAAACGGTTAAAGTTCGGCACTTGTGCAACCACACCAATCGAACCCACCACGGCAAATGGTGCTGAAACGATCTCATTTGCAATGCAGGCCATCATATAGCCACCGCTTGCAGCAACTTTATCCACGCAAATGGTTAAGTTAAATCCAGCATCACGTAAACGTACCAATTGTGCAGCGGCCAGACCATAGCCATGCACCATCCCGCCTGGACTTTCTAAACGTAAAACCACGCGGTCACGTCCTGCTTTTGCTGTCGCTAAGATCAGGGTAATTTCTTCACGTAGACTCGTTACCGCAGATGCAGCGGTATCACCATTAAAATCGATTACATAAATTTTTTGGTTATTCTTTTTACGTGCGCGCGCTTCTTTTGATAATTGTTGGCTTAGTTGCAGCAGCTCAAGTTTAGATGCAGTCGTTTGCGCAATTTTTTTTCGTTGTTCATTGATACGTGCATTTAAGTGGCTTACACGAATTTCCGCAGGCAACTTGGGATTATGAAATAGCATAAAATTGAAACTCATTTAATTCATATTTATGTTGTATAACATGTGGGTTACATCACAAAAATTCAATCTATTTTTTGAAAATAATTCTCATTGAGTCAAATTGAGCTTTTTATTTCTATCAATCCTTTTCTACCTAATTATTGACTTCATAAAAAAAGAGCCTTTCGGCTCTATTTTCAAACAGTCTAGATTAACCAAAACGACCGGTAATATAGGCTTCTGTAAGCTGATGATCCGGTTGGGTAAAGACTTTTTCAGTGGAATTCACTTCAATTAAATCACCCAAATGGAAATATGCGGTACGGTCAGAAACACGCGCTGCTTGTTGCATCGAGTGTGTCACAATCGCAATGGTATATTGCGCTGAAAGTTCAGTGATGAGCTCTTCTACTTTTGCTGTTGCAATTGGATCGAGTGCTGAACAAGGTTCATCCATTAAAATCACTTCAGGACTGACAGCAATGGTTCGCGCAATACATAGACGTTGCTGCTGACCACCTGAAAGTCCTGTACCCGGTTGGTTCAAACGGTCTTTCACTTCATCCCAAAGGCCTGCTTTACGCAGACTATTTTCAACAATTTCTTCCATGTCGTATTTGTCACGTGCCAAACCATGCAATTTTGGACCATAAGCGACATTGTCAAAAATAGACTTTGGGAATGGGTTCGGCTTTTGGAAAACCATACCCACTTGGGCACGCAGTAACACCACATCGAGATTTGGATCATAGATATCTTGATTATCCATAAGCACTTGCCCTGTCACACGACAAGAATCAATCGTGTCATTCATACGGTTGAGCGTACGTAGGAAAGTTGACTTACCACAACCAGACGGACCAATAAAGGCAATCACTTCATTTTCATAAATGTTCAGATCTATGCCTTTGATCGCTTCAGATTCACCATAGTACACATGCACATCATTGGTACTGATTTTCACATTGCTCGATTTCGCATCTTTTTTCGCGCTAGATTGCGTATCGAATTGTGACACAAACGCAGTATTGGTTTGTTTTTGGCTGCCCTGAGCAGAGGTAAATTGTGTTTGTTCTGGATTCACAGACTTATCCTGATCTAAGGAATTCTTTTCAGTTGTAATGACGCTATTCATATAATGCCCTCAATTACCAGCGTACTTCAAATTTCTTACGTAACCAGATGGCTAAACTGTTTAAGCCGATCATGAGAGCAAGAAGTACAATGATTGCTGCTGCGGTACGTCCTTCAAAGAAGTTACGTAGCTCATTACCTTGCCAAAGGAAAATTTGTACAGGTAATGCAGTGGATTGATCTAAAGGAGTGGCTGGTACACTTGCCACAAAGGCACTCATACCAATCAATAATAATGGAGCAGTTTCTCCTAGGGCTTGCGCAACACCAATAATGGCACCGGTTAAGATACCTGGTAATGCCAGTGGCAAGACGTGGTGAAATACAGTTTGTAAACGTGATGCACCCAAACCTAAAGCGGCTTGACGGATCGATGGAGGAACAGCTTTTAGTGAAGCACGTGTGGTAATAATGACCGTTGGCAAAGTCATCAAACTTAAGACTAAACCACCAACCACAGGAGCCGAAAGCGGCATATGCATCCAACCAATAAAGATCGCTGCACCAAGCAAACCAAAGACAATCGAAGGAACCGCTGCTAAGTTGTTAATGTTGACTTCGACAACATCGGTAATCCAGTTTTTAGGTGCAAATTCTTCTAAGTAAATTGCGGATGCTACACCGATTGGAATTGAAATAATGATCACGATCAGCATCATAAATAACGACCCCATAAACGCCCCAGCTAAACCTGAAGTTGCAGGTGAGCTACGAGAGTCTGGATTCTTAAATATTTCAGTATTAAATGAGTTAGTAATAACACCATCAGCTTTAAGTTTATCTGCAAGTTGGCGTACTTCTGGGCTCAATTGTTGCTGTTCATCAGGCAAGCTGCGGTCAATATTACCAGCCAACCAGACATCGACATTAGCATCTGCAAGGATTTTAAAATCTTGTTTTTGACCAATCAATGACGGATCTGCCATTACCATGTCACGTAAGCGATAAGCTTCTGAACTTGTATATAAACTGTTGAGATCATCACGTTGTGAGGCAATCGCTGGATCTTTTGCTATGATGCCATTTACGATGAGCGCATCCCAATCCACCATGCCCATTTCAGTTTGCCAAGCAATGTAACGCTCTTGGAACTGTGCAGGTGATTCACCTTCTTTTTGAATTGGTTTCGCACCAACTTTGACAATGTTTGGATCAAAAAACACAGGTACCGTCATTGAGCTTTGCCAAAATGCAGGTAAACCTTTGGCTAAAATACTACCAAACAATAGCACGACGAACAATAAGCCAGTCACTACTGCACTAAAGCCCAAGACACGGAAGGTATTTTCTTTACGGTGTCTTTTCGCCAATGAGTTTTCAATGATTTTCTTACGTTTTTCACGAAGCTCAGCGGCTGCATGTGAATCAAATTTTTGATCCATGTTTGATGTATTCGTAGTACTCATTCGTATTGCTCACGGTATTTACGCACAATGTACAGTGCAACAATATTCAGCCCTAAGGTAATCACAAACAGTGTTAAACCGAGTGCAAAAGCAACTAATGCTTGAGGACTCGCAAAGTCTGTATCACCTGTTAATTGGTTTACGATGGTAATAGTGACGGTAGACACCGCTTCGAGTGGGTTGATATGCAGTAAAGGACTGTTCCCTGCTGCAAGCACCACAATCATGGTTTCACCAATTGCACGAGATGCTGCCAATAAGAATGCACCGATGATGCCCGGCAATGCTGCTGGAATCACCACTTGGCGAATGGTTTCTGATTTTGTAGCACCCAAACCAAGTGAACCATCACGAAGCGCGCGAGGCACTTGAGTAATGATGTCGTCAGATAATGATGAAACGAATGGGATAATCATAATCCCCATCACAAAGCCTGCTGTTAAAGCACTGGTTGCATTAATATCGAGTCCAATATACGCGCCGAGCTGTTTTGCAAAAGGTCCAATAATCATTAAGGCAAATACACCGTAAACAATCGTTGGAATACCTGCGAGAACTTCAATGGCCGGTTTTGCCCAAGCACGGAAACTTGGCTTGGCATATTCAGCCAAGTAAATCGCAATCATCAGACCAACTGGAACAGCAACCAATAGCGCAATTCCACTAACCATGAGTGTGCCCCAAAGGAGTGGCAGCAAACCATAACTACCTTCAGCATTCCCTGATGTACTAAAACCGGGGTTCCATTCAGTGCCTAAGAAGAAATCTAGTGGACTGACAAAACTAAAGAAACGCATGGCTTCACTGAACATCGACATCACAATGCCAACTGTTGTCAGGATTGCGACACCCGAACACAGTGCCAATGCGATATTAATGACTTTTTCGACTTGGTTACGTGCACGATATTTTTCTGCGATGCGGCGTTTAGCCATGACTAAACCAATCAATGCCGCACAAATCACAACGGCCAATTTTGCATATGAGCCGATACTTTCAATTTTCTTTAACTGTTCTGCTGCTGCAAGTTCATATGCAGCTGGCGTATCACTTACTCCAAAACCAGAAGCAATCGCTTGAACGCGGTCAACCATTACGCTCGTGCTTGCAGGATCTAAACTTAAACGAATATTTTCAGGGACATTATTTAAAATAACGTGTTGAAAAATACTCGGTTCAACCAAGTTCCAAACAATCAAGATTAAAAAAGCGGGAATCCCACACCATAAAGCGACCAAAACACCATAATAGCCCGGTCGTGAATGCAACATTGCTGAGTTATTGCCTTTACCTGCAAGTTTGCGACTTTTGGTCAGTCCAACTTGATAAGCGATTGCAATAATTGCGAGCAACACACCAATAAGTAGCAGATTCATGTAATCCCCACTGTTTTTTCAAAAGCCCTTCTTGAAAAAACTGTTTCTTTGCAAAAAGCCAATGGCAGGTCAATCCTGCCATTGGCTGTTTCAATCCAATTATTTAACTGCTTTACCAGCTTTAAAGTTTGCAAGAACTGCAGCGCGCTCTTTATCAGACATTGAAATTAAGCCTGCTTTTTCTAGCTTAGAACCTTTACCTGATACTTTTTTACTTAGGAAGAATTCTGTGAACTCTTTTAAGCCTTTAATTGATTTTAAGTGCTCACCCTTTACATAGAAGAACAATGGACGAGATACTGGGTATGAACCATTTAAAATTGTCTTCTCAGACGGCGCTACATTATTCACTGTTGCTACACGTAACTTGTCACGGTTTTGGTCATAGAAACCTAGACCGAATACACCTACAGCGTTAGGTGAAGTTTTTAAGCGTGCCAATGTCTCTGTATAGTCGCCTGCGATTTCAATCACACGACCATCTTTACGGAATGTTGAACATGCTTTTTTCTGAGCATCTTTATCTAATTTTGCGAAAGCTTCATAAGTTTCACAGCCAGCATCGACCATTTTTTCTTGGAACACTTCACGTGTACCATGGTTTGATGCAGGAATAACTAAAGTGATTGCTTCGTTTGGTAAAGTTGGGTCGATTTGATTCCAACGTGTGTATGGGTTTGGAACCAATTTACCTTTTGAAGGTAATTCAGCAGCAAGTGCAGCAAATACGTGCTGTGGGCGAAGTTTGAATGCCGCTTTTTTCGCATTTGAAGCAAATACGATACCGTCATATCCAACTTTAATTTCTAAGATTTGGTTAACGCCTGCTTTTTTACATGCAGCCAATTCAGTACCTTTAATTTTACGAGATGCGTTTGCAACATCAATTGTGTTATCGCCTACACCATTACAAAATTGTTTCAAACCACCTGAAGTACCGCCTGAACCTACGACAGGTGCTTTAAATTGTGGGAATGTATTACCAAACTCTTCTGCAACAATACTTGCATAAGGCAGTACAGTTGAAGAACCAGCAATTTGGATCGTGTCACGAGCTGCATTTGCAGTTGTAGCGACTGTTGCCCCAGTAGTGAGTACCATAGCAAGTGCGATATGATTTAAGCGCATTCTCATCTCTCTTAATTGATGCATTTATTGGAGTACGCCACTTTTATTTTTAAAGTCTTGTACTTTTTCGATATCTGCATTTTGATTTTAGAGTATGACAGTTAGGTTACATCTTTATGACGCTTTTATGATAATTGATGATTGCTCATTGATTTAAATATAATTCTTTATTTTTCAATACGTAATGAAATTTATCAAAGTATTGGTCTTATTTATTTCTACTTTGATATTCGTAAGAATTCATGTCACTGTCATATTTTGTCTTATTTTCTTTTTTCAAATTCTCCTCTTTTTCTGAATGATGCACATTTGCATGTTCGATTTTTTATTCCATGTTATTCCAATAATTGAAATTTCATTACATTTTTAGTTAGCTCAATATGCAACTTTACATAAAAACAGAGCCTAAAATGACCAGTAAAGCCATTGCGACATTTAATCCAGACTTGCCTGTGCATATGACTTTTGAAAAACATGACTGGCACTTACTTGCAGAATATTGGTATCCCATTGCACTCGCTCGAGACATTACAGAACAACCTTATGGCACCATGCTTTTAGATATGCCGCTCGTCATCTATAAAATGGGAGAAGAACTGATTGTCGCTAAAGATGCCTGCCCACACCGCGGCGTACCCCTAAGTTTAGGTAAAAATGATGGTCTAGGCGTTGTCTGCCGCTATCATGGTTTACGCTTTGGTGAACATGGTCATTGCAATCGCATCCCTGCACATCCTGAGCACAAAATTTCACCTCGTTTCAACTTGCGTACTTATGCTGCTGTTGAGCGTTATGGACTGATATGGTGCTCACTTACTGCCGCTAAAGATACTGCACCGAATATCCCTGCAATGCCATATTGGGATGAAGCCGAGTTTCAGCAATTGGTGTGCCCAACGGTCGATTTTCAATGTTTTGCAGGCCGGCAGCTTGAAGGCTTTATTGATGTTGCGCATTTTGCATGGGTACATCCCGATACCTTTGGTGATCCTGAAAATGTAGAAGTACCTGACTATAAAACATTTGAGACTGAAACAGGGTTTAATGCGGATTATTGGAGCAGTGTTGGGCGCTACCCGATTGGTTTAGAACAACGTGGACAAGATGGCTTTCAATGGCTGCGGCATTTTGAAATTCATCTGCCTTTTACTGCAACACTCACCATACATTTTCCAAACGACAGCAAGCAAGTGATTATGAATGTGGCTTCACCGATGACTGCCCGCTCCACCCGTCTATTTGCTCCCATTTGCCGTAATTATGACAAGGACTTACCTGTCGAAGATGCTTACGACTTTAACCTGAAAATATTTGAGGAAGACCGATTAGTCTCTGAATCACAAAAGCCTGAATATTTGCCTTTGGATTTAAGCATCGAAGCGCATTTCCCGGCGGACCGCAGTTCCAGCATGTACCGCAAATTATTGCGTAAAAAAGGTTTTAGTCCATTATTTGCGGCATAACATCAATATCGTATTGCATTCACCTCACCCTAACCCTCTCCTACAAGGAGAGGGAAACTCCTTTACAAGTCTTATATTGGTTATAAATATTGTGGTATCTCATTCATCAAATGATAAACATCAATGAATATCGCGACTGGCGACAGGGATGTCACTATAAGGTAATGGTCACATGGATGTACCTTTTACATGAGAAGGATTTTAGATACTTTGATCCCTCAAAGTAACAATCTGCCTACGCAGTAAACTATCATCTTTCAATGAAAAATTGTGGCCATGTAATAAATTAAGCGCCTTTTCATTTAAAAAAAAGGAGCTCAAATGAGCTCCTTCTTCTACACCTACAAAATGATGATTAGTCAATTGCAGGAGTATATGTACCTTCAGCGATTGGGCCTTTGATACGATCCGCTTCCGCTAGCACAAGAGCAAGCAAATTCTTCACGTTGTCTAAAGTCGCTACTGGGCTTAAAGTCGTCATTTTCAATGATTGAACTTGACCTACTTTAGTTACACCAATATTCGCTTCACCACGAGCAAACAATTCGTCTGCAACGTTTTGGTTCAATGTATCTAACAATTCAGCTGGGTAACCTGCTGGTACTACACGGAACAATACCGATGCAAATTGAGGATCAACTAACATTTCTAGACCATCAGTCGCAGTAATATATGCTGCAACATCACGTGTTAGACCTACACCATGATCAATCATCGAACCGTAAAGCTCTTCACCTAACGCTTCAACCGTCATCCACAATTTCAACGCGTCAAAACGGCGAGTTGTTTGTAGTGACTTAGATACTAAGTTAGGAACGCCATGCTCTTCATCATAAGCAGAGTTTAAATACTCAGCTTCATAATGCATAAAACGATAGTTCGCTTCATCTTTAAGCAAAAATGCGCCACATGAAATCGTTTGGAAGTAATGCTTATGGAAATCAAGCGTTACCGAGTCAGACAGTTCAATACCATCTAACATTGAACGATAGTCATTTGAAAGAATCAGTGCACCGCCCCATGCTGCGTCGATATGCATCCACGCGCCATATTTGTTGGTGATTGCACGCACTTCTTTCAATGGGTCAATTGCGCCTGCATCGGTTGTACCCGCAGTTGCAACCACACATGCTACAATTTTACCTTCAGCTTGAAGGTGTGCCATGGTTTTCTCAAGCGCGTCTATATCCATGCGTGCATTTGCATCTACAGGAACAGTGACAACAGATTGGAAACCCATACCCATCATGGCCATGTTCTTTTGCACAGAGAAGTGTGCATTTTCAGAACAGATCACTTTTACGTTACGCATTGCTTCCGCAGGTACGCCATCACGCTGAACAGACCACGGGTTACCGTTTTCGTCTTTCCAGTTTTTAGCAATACATGCATCACGTGCAAGCAAAACGCCCATTAAGTTAGACTGCGTACCGCCAGAGGTGAATACACCTGCTTGACCTGCACCATAGCCAACTTTTTGGCGAAGCCAGTCAATTAACTGAACTTCCATCAATGAACCTGCAGGGCTTTGATCCCATGAGTCCATAGATTGGTTTGTCGCGTTAATGAGCACTTCAGCGATTTGGCTTGTTACCATTGTTGGGCAATGCAAATGCGCTAAAGAATGTGGGTGATGTACTTTTAAGCTTTTGTTTAAGAACAGCTCAACCATACGGTCTAGTGATTTTTGTACACCCATACCTTCTTTTGAAGGATTGAATGCAATTGCACTACGAAGCTCTTTAATACTACCGCCGGTGTACATTTTGTCATTTTGCAACCATGCAGAAACGGCTTTTACCGCTTCGCCCATTGCTGACTGGTAGTCAGCAATGGATTGTGCATCATTGCAGAATAACGCTTTACGATGTTCTGCAAAATCAACCATTATTACGCGCCTCGAGTTGCAACAAGTGCTTCAGCAAGTGCTTTCTTGAAGCGAACGATCACCTCAATACATTCAGCTTGATTGATGATCAATGGGCAAAGTAAACGAATGACAGTACCGTTACGACCACCTTTTTCTAACAACAATTTATTGTTGAAACATGCTGCTTGAATTGCTGCTGCCAATTGAGAATCACCCGGTAAAGAACCCATGTGATCTGCTTTTTGACGTTCATCAACAATTTCAACACCAATCATCAAACCACGGCCACGTACGTTGCCGATACATGGGAATTCTACCGCTAATTTTTTAATTTCAGCTTGTAAGAAGTCGCCACGCTCTTGTGCGTTTTGAGCCAAGTTTTGTTCTTTGATGGTTTTGATTGTTGCAAGACCAGTACCCATAGCAAGTTGGTTTCCACGGAATGTACCCGTGTGACCTGCTGGTTGCCATGCGTCAAACTTACGTTTAATACCCAATACTGCAAGTGGTAAGCTACCACCAACTGCTTTAGACATTACAACGACGTCTGGCTCAATACCTGCATGTTCAAAGGCAAACATTTTACCTGAACGTGCAAAGCCCGCTTGTACTTCATCAAGAATCAACACGATGTTGTGCTTTTCAGTCACTTCGCGGATTTTCTTTAACCATTTTACAGGTGCAGTCACTACACCGCCTTCGCCTTGGATTGCTTCCAAGATTACAGCTGCAGGTTTCGTTACACCGCTTTCTACGTCTTCAATGAAGTTTTCGAAATAATACGTTAATGCGTCTACACCCGCTTCACCACCAATGCCTAATGGGCAACGGTATTCATGCGGATACGGCATAAATTGAACACCTGGCATTAAGCCGTTCACAGCGTTCTTCGCAGACAAGTTGCCTGTCATTGCTAAAGAACCGTGAGTCATACCATGGTAACCACCTGAGAAGCTGATTACTGAGCTACGACCAGTGTAAGTTTTTGCTAATTTAATTGCTGCTTCTGTACCATCTGCACCAGACGGACCACAGAACTGTAGGCAATACTCTTCTTTACCACCAGGTAATTGCTCAAGTAGTGCTTCAGTGAAAGCATCTTTTAAAGGCGTTGTTAAATCCAAAGTATGCAATGGGAGACCACTTGCAAGTGTATCTTGGATACTTTGAATTACCGCAGGATGATTATGGCCTAATGCCAATGTTCCTGCCCCAGCTAAACAATCGAGGTACTCTGTACCTTCAACATCAGTAACCCAACAACCTAAAGCTTTTGCTATCGCAAGTGGAAGTTTACGCGGATAGCTACGAACATTGGATTCCATCTGGCTTTGGCGAGTCAAATAGTATTCGTTAGTAGAATTAGTGGCAGGGTTTACAGAAGAAACGCTCATATCGAATTACCATCTCTGATATGGGTTGAAAGAAATAAGTCGGGTGACTTGCGGTCCTTTGACTCGGTGCTTTATGAGTTTCTAGTTAGCTTTAAAAGCTCTTTAAGTATGGGCTAACTAGGAGGCGGATGATACAGACTTTTTCAAGAAAATAAATCACTTTTATGATCAAATAAAAAGATAATTTAGAGAAAAAACAGATCTATTCCATGGATATCTTGAATTATCATCTTACAGTGTGACAAAACAAAGAAAACCTTTTTATTTTATGCTTTTTTACAACTTATGAATGATTATTGTAATCTTCAATTATTAAAACAACTAAGTACTGATTATTTAAATAAATATTCATCAAGCACTACATTTATTTTTCTTGAAAGATTTACAATCCCACCACAGATTTTCCTTTAATCCATCATAATCACCTTTTAAGATAACAGCATAAGCTAAATTAGTCATTCTGAAAGAAGAATAGGTCATAACAATGCGTAAAATTATCTTATCTACTGTTTTATTAGCATCCAGTCTAGGTTTGGCAGCAGCAACTCAAGCAGCTGACCCACTCAATTACAACATCGTGAACATTCAAGCGGATGCCACTCGCCAAGTGTCGAATGACCAAATGCATGCCGTTTTATATATTGAAAAATCAAATAAACAACCGGCTGAACTTGCTACCCAAATCAACCAATTGATGACCCAAGCGGTGAACACAGCCCGTAAATACCCTGCGGTAAAAATCGAAACGGGGTCTCAAAGCACCTACCCGATTTATGACAATGACAGTCGTAAATTGAAAGAATGGCGTGGTCGTGCCGAAGTGCGTTTAGAAAGTACAGACTTTAAAGCAGCTAGCCAATTGGTGAGCGAGTTACAACAAAATTTCCAAACTCAATCCATCAGCTTTAGCGTGTCAGATGCACAGCGAAAAAAAGTAGAAAATGAACTCATGGTTGAAGCCTCTAAAAACTTCCAACAACGCGCGCAAACATTGTCACAAGCGTGGAATAAGTCAGGCTATAACTTGGTGAATATCAATTTAAATACCAGCAATTATGGTGGTCAGCCAGTTCCGCGTATGGCGATGATGAAAGCTGCAAGTGCCGATGCTATTCCTGAACAAGAAATGGCAGGTGGTGAATCTAAAATCACTGTCAGTGCAAATGGCTCTATCCAGTTCAAATAATTAAATTCATTTTAAGAAACCGTGCTTTAGCGCGGTTTTTTTGACTATAAATTACACCTATTCTTTATTTAAATTAAAAAGTCTATTAGCTTAATCATATTCATAGTTTTAAATGATAATCATCCTTATTTAAATTTATCGCACGCAAGATTATGATACGCACTCTCTCTCCATTGCTCACACTTTTATGTATAGTTCAAGCAAAAAATCTCCAAAGCTTCAAAATTTCCCGTTATTACCGCTGAGTATTGCTGTAGGTATAAGCATGGTTGCTACTATGGCTTCTGCTGCTGAAAATACAGAGACCGCGCAAGCAGATGTTTTACCGACCATCACCATTGAAACTCAAGGTAACTGGCTGGAAAACGCCAATGAAAAAAAGGTGCAAAAACATGCCGGTGCGCGGACCATTATTGACCGTAAACGCTGAAATGAAAGCGCAGCAACATCTCTAAAAGATGCGTTACGCCAAGTTCCCGGTGTTCAGGTTCAAGAAAATAATGGTACTGGCGGTAGCGATGTTTCATTAAATATTGGCGTTCGTGGCTTACCTCTCGTCTTTCTCCACGTTCAACTGTGTTGATCGATGGCATCCCAATGTCATTTGCACCGTATGGCCAACCACAGCTTTCGATGGCGCCTGTCTGTTTAGGAAATATAGAATCTGTTGATGTAGTCCGTGGTGCAGGTTCTGTCCGTTTTGGACCACAAAATGTCGGCGGTATTATCAACTTTGCCACACGTAGCATTCCTGAAGACTTTAAAGGTACAGTGGCATTAAACTCTGAATATGCAACAGGTACAGATCAGGTAAAATTAAGTCCTAGTCTGTTTGTTGGTGGAACATTAGATAATGGTTTAGGTCTTGCCTTGCTTTATTCAGGCACTAAAGGCAACGGTTATCGTGAAGCGAACAATAAAAATGACATTGATGATGTCATGTTAAAAACCGCTTATGACATCACTGATCAGGATAAAATCGCATTAAATTTCCATCACTACGATGGTACAGGTGAAATGCCTGAAGGTTTAAGTGCTGCTGAATTCGAAGCAAATCCGTATCAAACGTCGCATTATCGTGACTTTTTCACTGGCCGTCGTTCAGATGTATCTTTACGTTATACACATAAAGATGACACGAATAACTTTGAACTTTTAAGTTATTACATCGATTCATTCCGTACCAGCAACCTTGAATCTACTTTAGCCAATGGCAATCATCGCTTAGATACTTCACCACGTGATTATAAAGTCTTTGCCATTGAGCCACGTTATTCACGTAACTATAGCTTAGGAAGTACGCTGAATGAAGTGACCGTCGGTTACCGTTATATGGACGAAGAGAGCACCGAGTTCGCAGGCCGTACTGAATACGCAGCAGATGCAGAACCCGGTCAGTTTATAGCACGTACCCGCAGTGCGGGTGGCACCAAAGCACACGCTGCTTATATCGATAACCGTATAGAGCTGGGTAAATGGAATATTACACCCGGCGTTCGTTTTGAATCGATTGATACGCAAAACCGTTTTAGTGCCTATAAAAATGGCGTATTACAAAATACTGTTCATCCATCGATCCAATCAGATGAATTTTTGCCAAGTTTAGCTATCCTGTATAAAGCAACAGACCATTGGAATTTCTTTGCCAATGCCGGTGTCTCTTTTGGTCCACAGCAATATAACCAGTTAGCAACAACGCAAGGTACTACAGCGGTCACCACCTTAGATGGCTTACATCCTGAAAAGTCTAATAACTATGAAATTGGTACCAAATATTTAGGCAATGGTTTGAGTGCTGAATTGACTGCGTTTTATCTAGATTTTGACAAAGAACTGATTTTAGAACGTGATGCTGCAAACAATGGCATTTGGACTGACCTCGGTGCTACAAGTCATAAAGGGATCGAAACCGGTTTTAGCTATGACTTTGGACATTTAGCTGACAATCTCGAAGGCTTAAAAGCCTATGGTAATTACACCTATACCAAAGCGGTTGCTGAAGCAGGTAACTTTAAAGGTAAAGATTTGCCTTCTATTCACAAAATGTCGCAAACTTTGGCTTAGATTATAAATATGATGCTTGGTCCATCAATGCCGACATGTATGCACAATCTAAACAACGTGCCCCAGGCAACCAAGATTCTAACATCTACCAAACTGAAGAAACAGCAAATGGTAAACTAGGCGATATTCCAGGCTATTCAACTTTTGCTGTGCGTACAGGCTATGACTTTGGCGGTTCGCTACAAGGGGTTAAAGTTGCTGCTGGTATTAAGAATGTCTTTGATAAACAGTATTTCACCCGTTCATCAGATGCAACAGGTGGTAAATATATCGGTCAACCACGTACCTTCTTCTTACAGACGTCGTTTGACTTTTAAACTGATCTAAATATAAAAATCCCACCAAGTGTGGGATTTTTATTGAGGAACACATATGGACATCCATATATTCATATGTAAAGATATATGAAAATCCATATATGCAGATAAACATGGAACAGACTGAATTTTTCAAATTACTTGCAGATGAGACTCGTCTGAACATCATCATGCTGTTGGCTTGTAAAGGTGAACTCTGCGTCTGCGAACTCACTGAGTCCCTTGAATTGAGCCAACCTAAAATTTCGCGTCATTTGGCATTACTGCGTTCATCAGGTGTGCTGAGTGATCAACGTAAAGGTCAATGGGTCTATTACTCCATTCACCCTGCACTGCCTACTTGGTGTACACAAATACTCGATGTCATGCGTCACCAAGAACGATTTAAAGACCTCGATTTGAATTCCCCAAAAAGCACGACAACATTGTGTGAAACGCTATGAATTTTTTATTTCTATGTACTGGCAATAGCTGCCGCAGCATTTTATCCGAAGTACTTTTTAACCAGCGTGCCCCTGAAGGTTTCCGTGCTTATAGCGCAGGCAGTAAACCTTCAGGACAAGTCCACCCATTTACCTTAAAAACCCTACATAACCTCAATCTACCGACTGAGGGCTTGTCGAGTAAAACCATCACAGCATGTGAACAATACCAACCCGATGTGGTAATTACTGTCTGTGGTTCTGCTGCTCAAGAAGCTTGCCCAATTTACTTAGGCTCTGCCATCAAAGCACACTGGGGCTTAGAAGATCCTTCCCATTTAGAACTTGCAGATGACATCAAACTTGCAGCATTTCTTGATACCGTGGCGCATATTAACCGCCGTTTAGATGCTTTATTTGCATTCGATTTTAAGCAATTAAGTCGTGAAGAGCTTAACCAAGAAATCCAAAAAATTTCAGAGATTCAATAATGGCTGCTGCAAAACTGTCATTTCTAGACCGCAATCTAACGCTATGGATTTTTATCGCAATGGGGCTAGGCATTGCGATTGGCGTGTATGTTCCAAGTGCTTCAAGAGCTTTAAATCAACTCAATATCGGTGATGTCAATATTGCGATTGCCATTGGTTTAATCCTGATGATGTATCCACCTTTGGCGAAAGTGGATTACAAAGCACTGCCTGAAGTGTTTAAAGACAAACGCACCCTATACCTTTCACTGCTTCAAAATTGGTTAATCGCGCCTTGCCTGATGTTTATTTTGGCGATCGTGTTTTTACAACACTACCCTGAATACATGACCGGTTTGATTCTGATTGGTTTAGCACGGTGCATTGCAATGGTTCTGGTTTGGAATGATTTAGCTTGTGGGGATAACCAATACGTTGCAGCTTTAGTAGCATTTAACAGTATTTTCCAAATTGCATTTTTTAGTACCTACGCATGGTTCTTTTTGAGTTTTTTACCGCCTTATTTTGGTATAGAAGCGCAAGTGATCCAAGTCAGCTTTTGGACCATCACACATGCAGTATTGGTGTATTTAGGTATTCCCTTCCTGCTCGGTTTCCTGACGCGTGCCATATTGGTAAAACAAAAAGGTCTGGATTGGTATAAAAATCAATTTATACCCAAAATCAGCCCCATCAGTTTAATCGCATTACTCTTTACCATTGTTGTGATGTTTAGCCTCAAAGGTGCAGATGTCGTGAGCCTTCCGATGGATGTACTGCGTATTGCCATTCCCCTCACAATCTACTTTGTGGTGATGTTTTTCATTAGCTTTTTGATGAGCAAATGGATGGGCAATAACTACGCCAAAACCACTGCGATATCCTTTACCGCAGCAGGTAATAATTTTGAACTTGCCCTCGCTGTTGCCATCGCCACCTTTGGCATTGCATCTCCGATTGCATTTACCACGATTATTGGCCCATTGGTTGAAGTCCCTGTGCTGATTGCATTAGTGAGTGTATCGCTATGGTTAAAACGCAAATGGTATAAAGAGAACTAAAATGAAGCTCCCCAATATTCAACTAGATTTACTTGAAACACCGAGTTTTGAACATGTTCAAGCAAAAGCACTTGAACATCCGCCACGCATTCTGCTGCTATATGGCTCTAACCGTGAACGCTCATTTAGCCGTTTAACGGTATTGGAGGCGGGTCGAATCCTTGAACATTTTGGTGCAGAAGTCAAAATCTTTCATCCTAAAGGTCTTCCTCTGCCTGAAGATGCTGAAACATCACATCCCAAAGTTCAGGAATTACATGAATTGCTTACATGGTCAGAAGGCATGGTTTGGTGTTCGCCAGAACGACATGGCGCGATGAGTTCTATATTGAAAGCACAAATTGATTGGATTCCGTTAGCCGCTGGTGCCATTCGTGCTACTCAAGGTAAAACTCTAGCGTTAATGCAAGTCAGTGGCGGTTCACAATCCTTCAATGCTGTTAACCAAATGCGAATCCTTGGGCGTTGGATGCGGATGATCACAATTCCAAATCAATCTTCCGTTGCGAAAGCATTTTTAGAGTTTGATGAAAATGATCGCATGAAACCTTCCTCCTATTACACTCGTATTGTCGATGTGATGGAGGAATTATATAAATTTACCCTACTCACACGTGGTCAATCTGCCTACCTCACAGATCGCTATTCTGAACGAGTTGAAAGTGCGGAAGAACTCTCTAAACGAGTTAATCAAAAGAACCTTTAATGAAAAACTCCTGCATCTGTGCAGGAGTTTTGGTCTAAAATATCCATCCGTTTCAACTTAAACTAATAATTTATAAAATAATGTCGTTGAATCTATTGTACCTGTATGGCTCAATGCAAATTGCGGGATGATCCCAGCTTTTATAAAGTTAAATTTTTCATATAGCTTTTCAGAGACATCGCCTGTACGCGTATCAAGTACAAGTAATTTCAAGTTCAAGTGTTTTGCTTTATCTTCTGCAAGTGTTAATAGTTGGTGAGCAATGCCTTGCTGACGTACCTTTGGATGCACCATAAGTTTTTCAATCTCAGCACGATGCAGTGCATTGGCTTTGGTGGCACGAACCAATTGTACTGTGCCCACAATTTCACCGCTTTGTAGCGCCGCCCACAAAAAGGTTTTATGCTTTTGAATATCCTTTGTCACAGCAGACCAATATTCATCATAGTGCGACTTAGATTCTTTAGCTAAAAAAACCCAGTGATGCACCATCTTGCACACATTGTGCCAATAATTCACACAGTTGAGCCTGCTCATCTTTTAGATCTTGAAGGTTTAAATATTAAATTTAGCTCATATTATTTTCCTCTTATTACTATTTTTATCGTTATATTCAAATGGCATGCCATAAAAAATCCCGCTCGGAAGCAGGATTTTGATTTTCAATTTAGTAAATCGACATATGATTGCGATGGATCATTTCAAGTGATCGGGCTTCCCCTAAAACTTGATGAACTTTATCTGAGGCCAAACCTTTAACTATTTCTGCCGAGCGTGAACTGAAGTTTACACGACCTACGGCAACACGATGACCTTGTGTATCGACACATTCCACCACATCACCACGTTCAAAATGCCCTTCAACTGCTTTCACACCTACAGGTAATAAACTACGGTGATTATCACGTATTGCCTTTACAGCACCATCATCAATCACCAAACGTCCAGCTGTTTGTAAATGTGCAGCTAACCATTGTTGATGGGCTGTCACACGATCATTGTCCGTAATGAATAAGGTACCGAGTAATTCACCTGCCATCACACGTGAAAGCACATTATCGCTATCACCGCTCGCAATGACTGTTGGACAACCAGACTTGGCTGCTAAACGTGCCGCACGAACTTTGGTCAACATACCGCCACGACCGAATTTACCGCCGCTACCAGCCATATCGAATAATGATTCATCCATTGCGCGTACTGTATGAAACAGTTTTGCGTCTGGATTGGAACGAGGGTCAGAGTCGAACATACCTTCTTGGTCAGTTAAAATCACCAATAAGTCTGCATGTACCTGACCCGCCACCATAGCTGCCAAAGTATCGTTATCACCAAAGCGAATTTCATCTGTCGAAACAGTGTCATTCTCATTGATGACTGGAATGACACGCCAGTCGATCAAGTGTTGCAACGCATCACATGAGTTTAAATAGCGACGACGGTCTGCCAAGTCATCATGCGTTAACAACACTTGCGCTGTGCGTATCGAACGTTGTTCTAATACGCTAGACCAAGTATGAATTAAGCCCATCTGACCAATGGCAGCACAAGCCTGTAGACTGGGTAGATCTGTGGGTCGGTTGTCCAAATTCATACGAACCATCCCTTCAGCCACAGCACCGGAAGACACAAGAATGATCTCGTGTCCTGCATTGTGTAGTTCTGCAATTTGTCCCGCCCAATGCGAGATTGCATCCAGATCTAACCCTTTTCCGTTTGCTGTGAGTAGTGATGATCCGATTTTAACAACGATACGTTTACAACCCTTGAGCTGACGTTGCCCATCTACCACTTCTATCATCTTGTCCTCAGACTTGTTTGCTTTGACACTTATTCAGCAATTAACGTACGTAGTACGATTCTGCCTCATCATCACCGTCTTCAAATTCATCATCAAAGTCTTCACCTTGACCTGCCAGACGTTGTTGACGACGCATTTCACGATATGCTTCTTTCGCAGCAAGCGTTTGCTCACGTGTTTCAGCTTCAAGCTGATCACGGAACGCTTTAACTTCTGCTGCATATTCAGGATCTTCAGTTTCGCGTTCGCGCTGTTCTTCAATTTGATCCATCAGGTAGTACACAACGTCTTTAGTACCTTCAAACGTTAAACCTGAAGTTTTGAATACAGGGCCTTTCCACTGCAACTCTTCGAGAATGTGATCACACCATTCATCACGCGTTTCAGCCGCCAATTGGTCTACTTTATTGAGTACCAATACAACAGGTAATTTTGAAAGTGTTGGAGAGAATTTTTTCAACTCTTCCAAAATTGCTTTTGCATTGTACGCAGGGTCTGATCCATCAATCGGTTGAACATCTACGATGTGCAATAAAATACGTGTACGCGCCAAGTGTTTCAGGAATCGAATACCTAGACCTGCACCTTCTGCCGCACCTTCGATTAGACCTGGAATATCCGCCATTACAAATGAACGGTGACTATCGGCATCAACTACACCTAGGTTTGGCACCATAGTGGTAAATGGATAATCTGCAACTTTTGGTTTTGCTGCTGAAACTGCACGGATAAAGGTTGATTTACCCGCATTTGGCATACCCAACAAACCAACGTCTGCGAGTACTTTTAATTCAAGACGAATTTCACGATATTCGCCTTTTGAACCGTGTGTACATTTACGTGGAGAACGGTTGGTTGAAGATTTGAAGTGAGTATTACCCAAACCACCTTCACCACCTGCTGCCACTAACACACGCTGACCGTCAGCCACTAAGTCGCCGATGATATCGCCAGATTCTGTATCTACAATTGTTGTGCCCACTGGAACGAGCAATACGGTATCTTCACCGCCACGGCCTGAGCAGTTCGCTCCACGACCATTTTTAGCACGTTCTGCACGGAATTTACGTGTATAACGATAATCTACTAGGGTACTTGTGTCGTTGTCGGCTTGAACGTATACGTTACCGCCACGACCACCATCACCACCATCTGGACCACCAAATGGTACGAATTTTTCACGGCGAAAACTGGCTACGCCATTGCCACCGTCGCCAGCCTCTACGGTAATGACTGCTTCATCAACAAAGCGCATATTTGCCAATCCTCTAAAAACTTTAAAACCGCTTATTCTGCCATATTTTAAAGAATTTCTCGAACAATATTATTCAGCAATACTATAAATTTCATTCATCTTGGTGCTGATGCAAATTTTTAGGAAAATCCGCACATCGCTCGAAAATCTTTGGCGCACCATCAAAATACCGTTGATAAATGGCAAACGAATTTCACTCCCCATTTCTGAAAGCTATTTACGTGCATTTTCCTTGGCTTCAATAATTTCAGGCAAGGTTCGTTCAACCCAACCAATCAGATACATTAACTTTTCTGCAGCCTGTGAGCCCATTAAAGTCAGTTGATATTCAACTTTGGGTGGCACGACTGGATAGACTGTCCGTAAGATAAAACCATCTTGCTCGAGCATTTTCAGCGTTTGAGCCAGCATCTTTTCGCTCACCCCTTCGATCCGCTGCTTAAGTTCACTAAAACGGTGTACCCCTTCAGTCAAACAACGCAAAACTAATACTGACCATTTATTGGTGAGATGTTCCAATATTTCTCGAGATGGACAATCAGTGGATAAAACTTGACCTAATAATTTACTTGTAGCGTATGTGTTCATTAAATCTTTCCTCAAAGTCACTAACTTACTTTTTGGTACGTACTTACATTTAGTAAGTTAACAGATTAAGATTCAACCATCAAGATCATTTATTCAACAATCAGAGGGTTTAAATATGAAAATCGCAATTACAGGTGCAACAGGTCAACTAGGCCAATTGGTCCTTCAATTTTTATTGAAAGAAACCGCAGCCGAAAACATCATCGCTTTAGTTCGCTCGCCAGAAAAAGCAGCATCCCTACAAGCTCAAGGCATCGAACTGCGTCATTTTGACTATGATCAACCAGATACACTGGTTCCTGCACTACAAGGTGTGGATAAATTATTACTCATTTCCGCCAATGAAATCCGTCGGCGTACTCCACAACACAAAGCCGTAATTGATGCTGCAGTAGAAGCGAAAGTTCCATATCTTGCTTATACCAGCCTGTTACGTGCAGATACGTCACCATTGGGTTTATCTCAAGAACATCGTGAAACAGAAAGTCTGATTCAAGCTAGTGGTTTAACCTATACCTTCTTACGAAATAACTGGTATGTCGAAAACTATCTTGCTGCTGCAGGACATGTGGTGGAAACAGGTACCTTATTTGGTGCAGCAAAGGATGGGAAAATTAATGCAGCGACCCGTGCTGACTATGCTGAAGCAGCTGCAAAAGTACTTACAAGCGCTGGTCATGAGAATAAAACCTATGAACTTGCAAGCTCAGACAGTTTCACATTGGCACAGCTTGCTGAAACCCTACAGCAAGTTTCAGGTCAAAATGTTCACTATCAAAATTTAACTGCAGAAGACTACACACAAGGCCTATTACAAGCTGGCTTACCTGCTGGTCTTGTAGATGTGATCGTCGATGCTGATATCAACAGCATTGACGGTGCAATGCAAAGTGATCGTAAGGACTTGGAACAGTTACTCGGTCACCCAACCACTTTTCTACGTAGTGCTGTTGAAGCTGCTTTAAAATAAGATCAAACCAACAAAAAAGCCCGAATTGATTCGGGCTTTTTTTTGAGTTAAATCTAACTTATGGATGTACATTTTTTATCGGCAAATCCATATTCATATCTAAATTTGCCTTGGTATTACGCTCTGCGTTGTACATCGTGGCATTAAAGGTTGCGATTTTTCGCATGGTCATCGGGTCATTGAGTTTTAGCTGTGGTGCAAACTGATGTACCACATGCAAATCGACTTTTTCATTAAACTCAAAATACACTGGACCATTAAAATTTATTCGAATAGGAATGTTATAGGTTCTTTTCAAATGAAAAGGCACATCTAACTTGACAGGAATATCCATTTTTAACGGAAATTTCGGCACGAGTTTATTTTTAATCACCAAATCTGTGGTCGCCTCAAGCGGCATCGTCTGGTTAATTTGAATATTGGTGGAATAATCAATATCCACTGAGATCGGAACCTCTACACTAAACTGCAAATCTGCCAGATATTTTCCCTTTAAGGGTAGTTGCAGCTTCCGATCTAAAGCAATCTGCGTATCCAACGTCCCGATGGACTGCGTTTGCAAATAATTGCAAACGGAAATTTTGGTGGGTAGTGAATGCGACAATTGAATATCAGCATTTTTTGCACGTACTTGCATCGACGCATAAATATTTAAATACAACCAAAATAGTACCGCAACCAATAACGCAACTGCGATAAAACTCAAAATGATGCGCTTCGCCGATTGAAATATCCACATGGCTTACTCCTGAGCTTTCGCTTCAGTTTTGGCATGCTCTCTGTTGAGTCGCATTGTTTTTAGTGGAATTACCAATTCACCCTTTTTAATTTGAACCGGCAACGTATTTTGCACATCCACTGTCGCTTTTAATGCCGTTTTAATTGGAACATTTAAATTACCTTCAATAGGAATGTTGGTTTTTAAATTTGCATTCAGTGGAATATGTAGGTTTTCTTTCAGCACGGTTTTGACTGGCGCATCAAATTTTAAATGTACTTTTTGCTCCAAAGGCACATTCATATTTACTGGAATATCCAATTGTATCGGGATATCACCTTTGAGCGGCAAAGTCACATCCTGCCCCATGACTTTAACTTTCACTTTGGTATTCACAGGTAGGTTTTGATTCACTTTCAAAGTTTCACGCACTGGAATCGTGGTCTTAATCGGGACTTGATTATCAAAATACACCCGTGGCGTCAGCGTTTGAGTTAAGGGAATATTTAAATTTTCATGTATCGGAATTTCAGCATTCACCCTCCCTGTCACGTCCACATCCAAGGCATCATGAATTTTGACTTCGGCTTGTAACGGCTCTTGCAGGTCAATATTGACGTTCTGATTTTCTAGCGGGATATAAATATTAAAGTGCTTAAACACCCAAATGGCGATAAGTACACCACAGAGCGCAGCAAACACAATAAATGCCAATCCACTGAGCATGTGCTTTGCTTGCAAACTAAATTCCTTTTGCTTTTTTATTTTTTACAGTCTCATTTTGAACACATTATACAAACCAGTTTGCAATTTTTTGTATTTAATTCTTTAATAATTTCATTAACTTAAAACTTGAACATTTTAGTCAGCTTTTCATTATAAATGACTCACACTCATCTAACAGTGGCAGAAAAAACAAGAACTTTTGATACTTTTGATCAATCCATTCGTCATCTATGCCTTAAGTTTTTAACCTATACTCTTTAGATAAAAAAAGAGCCTCAAATGAGGCCCTTTTTTTACAGCGTGAACTAATTAAGCATTAGTTTCAGCAGGAACTTTTGGATAGCTTACGCCACCCATTTGCTCAGCAATACGCAATACTTGGCAGCTATAACCCACTTCGTTATCGTACCAAACATAAGCAGTTAAACGGTTACCAGAAGCGATTGTCGCTTGAGCGTCAAACACACCAGCAGTACGTGAACCGATAAAGTCAGACGATACAACTTCAGTTGAGTTTGTATAACCAATTTGACCTTGAAGGTTAGAGTTGATTGAAATTTGGCGAATGTATTCATTCACTTCTTCACGGTCAACATCTTGACCCAAAGTAAGGTTCAAAATTGCAAGAGATACGTTTGGAGTAGGTACACGTACTGAGTTACCAGTCAATTTACCTTGAAGAGCAGGAAGCGCTTTAGCAACAGCTTTAGCAGCACCTGTTTCAGTAATAACCATGTTCAATGTTGCAGCACGGCCACGACGGTCAGCTTTATGGTAGTTGTCGATCAAGTTTTGGTCGTTTGTGAACGAGTGAACTGTTTCAACGTGACCATTGATCACTGTGTACTTGTCATTTAACACTTTAAGTGTTGGTGTGATCGCGTTTGTTGTACAGCTTGCAGCAGAGATGATTGTATCTTCATCAAGAATGTCTGCTTGGTTCACACCATATACAACGTTCTTCATATCACCTTTACCAGGTGCAGTTAGAATTACACGTGCAGCGCCAGCGCATTTAAGGTGCTGTGCAAGACCTTCAGAATCACGCCATTTACCTGTGTTATCGATTACAAGTGCATTGTTAATACCGTAAGCAGTGTAATCAACTTCAGATGGGTTAGACGCATAGATCACTTTGATGAAGTTACCGTTTGCAATGATTGCTTCGTTTTCTTCATCAACAGAAATCGTACCTGCGAATGGACCATGAATAGAGTCACGACGTAACAAAGACGCACGTTTTTCTAAGTCACCGTCAGATGATTTACGAACAACGATTGCTTTAAGGTTAAGGCCACGACCTAGACCAGATTGGCTGATCATCAAACGTGCAAGGATACGACCGATACGACCGAAACCGTAAAGTACAACATCACGGTTTTCAACGTTAGTTGCATTGCCTTCAAGTGATTTCACAGCGTCAGCAACGAATACGTCAACGTCACCGCCTTTTTCTTTGAACTCAACAGCAAGTTTGCCAAGATCAATTTCAGCAGTACCGATGTTTTCGATTTTCGCCAAAGCTTCAAGAATTGGGAAAGTGTTCACAACTGAAAGTTCAACGTCAAGTACGCGAGTACGACGATGCGCTTTAAGAATTTGGATAACCGAACGGTTAATTAAAGAACGACCGTATACTGTAGCTACGATGTTTTTTTCACGATATAACTGACCCACTAGGGCAATCATACGTTCCGCGATTTCTTCACGGTTTTTCCAGCGACCTTGGTGCTCTGCATGTAGGGCAACGATAGTGTCTTTGCTCACAGATACGTCCTCTAATTAATTGTAAATCTAAGCATAAATTTCAAAACCCCACAATTGTAATGGAAAACTGAAAATTAATGAATCTAAAAGCAGATTTCGACAAGGTTATTTTGTTATATATTCACTATAAGTTTTCAAAATAATCATGATTAGTATTATGATTTTATAGCCGAAAGTTGAAAAACAGGCTTTTTCGCAGATTTTTGTCACAAAATTTCAAATGTAGTTTTATCAACCAGATCTCAGCACATTTAGCTCGAAGATGCACGAATATTTATATTTTTCAAATTGCGGTGTTTTTTTATTTTGGTCAATTTATTGTATTTTTACTAATGTTAAGCTCGTAATAATAATTTCACATTTTTAAATGATTTTTAAGAATATTCGACGGAGTCTTACATTTGAGGTTTGAATAAAGGGTTTAGCCTTCAGCTGGAGGTACTCTTACGAAACGTTGTTTCTCATTTGGCAAAATGAGAAGCGTGCTTCATAAGGAAACCATCTTGCGGAGCAATGCTCCTCACCGCAAAACTCGTTCACTACCGTCAATTTATTCAAAGTATCGCAAAAACATTTTTTATTAGAAGTAACCCTGTCTCAGACAATTGCGGATGACATTACCGCGTATCGTTCTTTTATTTGAATCAAATTACGCCCCTAATGTTACTGCCTAAAATTATTTAAAGTCAGATCAATATTGAAAATTCAGCTAATTTTTCAGATTATCAGCAAACTTTTCCAGATTAAAATCAAAGAAATTTACACTCAGCTCTAATATTTTCGGTAGTGCATTTAAACTATTCTCACCAGCACTAATCGCAAAATATCTCTGATCACTAAAAGATCGCACGTTTAAGGCATTTTCACATGGCTCAAAATCAAGATTGACGAGCTGTGAAGCATGTTCCTTCAGCAACATTAAAACCTGCATATAAGTCTGGCGCTTTTTTTGCTGCTGCGCTTTTAAAGCATCGGCTTCAAGGCTTTCATACTCCCCTGTTTTCGTCATGCGTTTGGAAAATCCAACATGCGCATGCGCGCCATGGGTACCCGTATTTTCTACAGTTGCGTCTGTAGCAAAGATCTTCTGTTGATCATCGACCGACTGCAAGAGCGCCTTCAGCGCCGTATGAATTTGCTGTGACTGATGATGATGAAACTCCCACTCATCTTCGTTTTGAACATTAAAAATGTGCGTACGCCGTTTCAACAACAGTACTTGCCAAGCCTGTAGTTGAAGTCGCAGTCGTTTCAACTCCAAACTTGCCTCAAACTTAGGGCAACTACTCAAGACATTTAGACTCGTGATGAGCTTTTGAGATATTTGCATGCAATGAAAAAAGACAAAATCATGCTGTATCTGCTCACTTAGTTGAAATTGAACAGTCTGATGTAATGGCTTCAAAATCAATGCATTGAACTGCTGCTCAAAAGCAGGTAAAACCGTCGCCAATTGTTGAGTGGCATCCTCTACATGCAGCATCAAAAGTAGATGCTTATCTACCCGTGTATGTAGTTGCTGCATTAAATTTTGTAGATCTAAATGTATAAAACCTGCAATGGATGCTAGCTTTGACACTTGAATTTTTAATTGTTCTATTTGCTGATTCTCTAAAGCAGTAGTTAAATCTATGGCCACCCCATCAAAAACGTCGTCTGCTAAAGCGTCATTGTGCTTTGTCGATAAAAACCGTGTAGCGGAATACTGCGTCGTCCAATCTAAATCAGGCGACAAAATATAAATAAACTCAGATGTTTGTACGACTTGTAGATATCGTATTTTTTGTTCACGCTTTAAATAGTATTTAAAAATCGGATGTTGCCAAACCTCAGATGATTTCGGGATAGAAGCATCAAAAACTTGCCCCAACACATGTGACTTTAAGAAAATTTCGATCAAGAAAATTTTGACTTGCTGGGCAGTGAGTTGACGTGCATCGCTCGGCGCAATCAAATCCATTTCACGAATGATTTGTGCGGCATTTAAAATAAAATGCCGATGTAATATGTTTTTTTCATGCTGTAATTCAAAATCTTCTTCGGCATCTATTTTATTGATATAGGATAGGTTTTCTTCTAATTTTTGCGCAATTTGAATACTCATTGTCAATGTTCGAAGTTCTTCAAGCTGTGTTGCCAAATACTGTGCATGCTCACGCATGACATCATATTTTATTACTTTCATCAGCATGCCCAAATTTATCGGCACATCAAGTTGATAAGACTGTGAAGAAGACTCAAAACGAATTCCCTTTTGTAATAACACCAGCTGTATCTGCGCTAAATTGGATTGATCAAGATCAGTGCATACTTCAGATACAATACTCTGCCAATGCTGATCCAACACAGGCTCTAGCTGTAAAAGTTTTGCGCTTTGATGAAATGGGACAACCACTGACTGCTTCCTGTATCTTGGTTCTTTAATCAATCTTTTATCGATTTCAGTTTATTTTTATCTAAAATAAATATTTTTGTACACCATCATTCAATGCTGTTCTTCCTAAACAACAAATTGAGTCATGGCGTGTTTTAGTTTTCTAAGTTTAAGATTTTATTAAAAAACAGCAAGCATTAATTGTGAACTGATCAATTTATCGTACCAGCATTTTCAGTCTAAGAATCGATTCGATCATTTAACGCTTTTACATTTTTTGCTAGCGCACGTTCATTTTGCTTTTGTTTAAACAGATGCAAAACACCCTCTATCACCAATAACAATACCGCACCCCAAATTGGAATATAGGTCAGCCATTCTTCGGCTTCTACTCGCTCCCCCAATGCGATGGATGCAAAAGCTAACAACACGGGTTCTAAATAACTCAACAAACCAAAAATCACAAATGGCAAATAACGACTCGCCAACATATAGCTACCTAAGCCAAGCGCACTCAGAAAACCCAGTCCTAAAACCGCCAAAATCAGATACGGGAATAACGACATCAGCGCTAAACTATCGCTATGAATAAATCCTAAATAAAAGGCTACAGGCAAAATTAAGCAAAGATCCCACCAAAAACCACCCAAATGATCGGTTTTAAAGGTACGACGTAAAAAGAAATAAATCGGATAAGCCACAGCGACATAGACAGTTTCCCACGCGATGCTGCCAATACGCCAAATTTCGTGGCCGACCCCTAAAATTGCCAATGCCACGGCAGCCATCTGCCATTTAGACAGCTTTTCTTTATACAGTACACATCCAACCAGAACCATCACTAAGGGCAATAGAAAATACCCTAAAGATACTTCTAGCCCTCGGCCATTAATTGGTCCCCACAAAAACAACCAAAGCTGTGTAGTACATAAAAATGAACTAATGATTAACCAAATGAGAAAGATCGGTTGCTTGACCACACGCCAAAAAATTTCACTGACTTTGTTTAAATCTTTCATCCACCACATAAATAAGGTTAAAAATGGCAAGGTCGCCAACATGCGCCATGCAAAAGTTTGCTCGCTATCTAGAGGTTTTAAAAAGATGGTAAAGAAATACAAAATACCAAAAGTGACCGATGCCAATACAGACAATGCAACGCCTTTATACATCTTCCACTCCAGTCCAAAATACACCATAAATTTGATATTTTGCTTGATCAATCAAGCTTTTCGCAGAGACATTCTAGCAAATAAAAAACCATGCACAGGCATGGTTTTTTAGCATTTGTTCAAATATTTAGGTTTTATGGTTTTACTGTTTGCTTGGTATGAATAATATCTGATAAGTCATAACCGACAGATTGAGCATAATTTAGATATTCCTGAATCACTTCCTGATCTGGATGAGCCGAACGAGAAAGCACCCACATATATTTACGACGAGGCTCACCCACCAAGACTGTTTGATAGTCTTCATCGGCTTTGAGCACCCAATAATCACCACGCCCCACAGGCAACCAACGAATCGCTTCAGGTAAAAAACTGACTTTTAATTTTGAGTTAAACGGTGCATTTTGTACAAATGCCTCGCCTATTGATTGTTTCTTGGTGCCATCTTTAGATACACAGCGATTATTGACATTAATATTGCCGTTTTCATTTAAGGTATAAACCGCAGTAACATCACGGTCACAGCTTTTTTGAAAAACCATAGGCTTACGAGCTACTTCATACCACATACCTAAATAACGATCGAGCTCAACTTTTTCCACAGTCTGTAATGGTTTCGTCTGTGCATAGGCCATTGTAGCTGCACCCAAACCAATTAACACTACTGCACCAAGTGCAATTTTTGCGAGTTTAAAACCAGCTTTCGGAAGATTCGTTGTTGTCATTTTTATGCCTCATTTCGATGCAAAACATTCGATGAAAATTAAGTAATTCTTTCTCTCGTGTTTTTACTCTAGCGGAAAAAATTGCTCTAAAAATCATTTTCTTGTCTGAATTATGTATGTAATTCAGACAATATTCCGCATCTTGTCTAACAAAATTATGAAATCATCTGTGCTTTTAAACGCAAGATTTCATCGCGTAATCGAGCGGCTTGTTCAAACTGTAAATCTTTCGATGCCTTCAGCATTTCTTTTTCCAGCTTGTTCATATGTTTTGCTAAAAGTTTTGGATCAGACATCAAATGACGTTCATCTGCAGTTAATGCCTTGGCCTGATCTGAAATTTTTGCATCGATTTCATCATCTGTCAGCACTTCACCTGTATCAATATCATTGACGTTTTGACGCACTGCACTGCGTGGCGTAATGCCATGTTCAAGGTTAAATGCAATTTGTAAATTACGACGACGATCCGTTTCATCAATGGCTTTTTGCATGGAGTCGGTCATACGATCTGCATATAAAATCGCTTTACCGTTTAAGTTACGCGCTGCACGACCAATGGTTTGAATCAAAGAACGCTCAGAACGTAAAAACCCCTCTTTGTCAGCATCTAAGATGGCGACTAAAGACACCTCTGGCATATCTAAGCCTTCACGCAGCAAGTTAATCCCGACAATTGCATCGTATACACCTGAACGCAATTCATGAATAATTTTAGTTCGTTCAACAGTGTCAATATCAGAATGTAAATAAGCGACCTTAATACCATATTCTTTCAAATATGAAGTTAAATCTTCTGCCATACGTTTGGTTAATGTCGTAACCAATACACGCTCATTTAAGTTTTTACGATTATTAATTTCTGACAATACATCATCCACTTGCGTTAACACTGGACGAATTTCAATTTCAGGGTCGACCAAACCTGTGGGTCGAACCACTTGCTCAACGACTTGTTCAGACTTTTCCATTTCATAATGTGCAGGCGTTGCACTGACATAAATGGTCGAAGGAATAATCCGCTCCCATTCTTCAAATTTCATTGGCCGGTTATCAAGCGCACTTGGTAAACGAAAACCGTAATTGACCAAATTTTCTTTACGTGAACGGTCACCTTTATACATAGCCCCAATTTGCGGAACGGTAACGTGCGATTCATCAATGATTAATAAAGCATCATCAGGTACATAATCAAACAAAGTCGGAGGTGCTTCACCAGAAGGACGGCCAGACAAGTGCCGTGAATAGTTTTCAATACCGTTGGTATAGCCAAGCTGCTGCATCATCTCTAAGTCATAACGTGTACGTTGTTCGATACGCTGTGCTTCAAGTAATTTATCATTTGCACGGAAAAAACCCAGTCGGTCTGTAAGTTCTTCACGAATAGTCCCAATTGCACGCTGTAAATTATCTTTAGGCGTCACGTAATGGCTCTTTGGATAAATGGTAATCCGTGGAACTTTACGGACCAGTTTGCCCGTCAATGGGTCAAACCATCGAACTGAATCAACTTCGTCATCAAACAATTCGATACGAATGGCATTTTGATCCGATTCTGCAGGGAAAATATCAATAATTTCACCACGGATACGGTATGTACCGCGTAGGAATTCGAGTTCATTTCGGGTGTATTGCATTTCCACCAAACGACGAATGATGTCATCACGACTGATACGATCACCCTCCACGATATGCAAAAGCATACTCATATAGGCATTCGGGTCACCCAGACCGTAAATGGCTGAAACTGACGCTACGATAATTGCATCACGTCGCTCTAATAATGCCCGTGTTGCCGAAAGACGCATTTGGTCGATATGATCATTAATCGATGAATCTTTTTCAATAAAAGTATCTGAAGATGGAACATAGGCTTCGGGTTGATAATAGTCATAATAACTGACGAAGTATTCCACGGCATTATGCGGAAAGAAGGCTTTAAACTCGCCATAAAGCTGCGCAGCCAAAGTTTTATTATGCGCCATAATAATCGTTGGACGTTGCGTGCGTGCTATCACATTTGCCATGGTATAGGTTTTACCTGAACCTGTTACCCCTAAGAGCAACTGATCATGCATTCCTTTTTCAATCCCCTTCACCAATTTCTCAATCGCTTGAGGTTGATCACCTGCGGGCTGATATTGTGTTACCAGTTCAAAAGGCTGTTCCTGCATCACACTCTTCTTCAACAGTTTTTATAGGGCTTTATTATGAGGGCAAAGTTGCACAAAACAACGCTAAATTTATGTAAAAAGCCAAAGTCTCTTACAGACAGAAGTAATCTTTATTTAGTACGTGTTTCTAGTTTTTTTCGTCAACTTCAAAATTATAAATCACCTGATTGTGCCATTTTTTTTTCGAAGAAACTCTTTAGGCTAAAAAACTCATAGATAAAGCGTTCATTTACCGCAGATAGATACTTGACCTAGCTAAATTTCACCTGCAACATGGACAAAAGGACGCCACAGATCAAACTTTATGACTTATCAATATCATGACGAAAGTATTGTTAAAAACTTAGCTGAAGATACCATTTTTGTTTTTGGCAGCAATATGGCAGGTCAACATGCTGGCGGTGCAGCGCGTACCGCACTAGAGCATTTTGGCGCAATGAATGGTATTGGTCGTGGATGGGCAGGTCAAAGTTTTGCTATTCCAACCATGAATGAGCATTTACAACAAATGCCATTGTCGCAAATTCAACACTATGTCGATGATTTTAAAATCTATACCAAGAATCATCCGAAAACCAAATACTTCATTACCTCGATCGGTTGTGGTGTCGCTGGCTATAAAGTTGAAGAAATTGCCCCGATGTTTAAGGGCATTTCCAGAAATGTTATTTTTCCAATTTCATTCCGTCCTTTCGTTGAAAAAGCATTACCAAAACTGACCTCGAAACTTCTACATACAATTTTTCAAGACTCGGTAATTTTTGCACCTTCGGCAGATGAATTGGTTGATGTTCTGGCCTTAACAGATAATGAAAAAAGTCTTGCGAAAATTGTGCTGAATACCCAAATGTACCCGACAGATAGCAATGGTCGTGACCGTATTTTTGAAATTGAAGATATTTTGCATGCCCTGAATGGGAAAATATTTGAGTTTCAAAGCAACTCAGAAGGCCCGATGATGTTTGGCGGCGTCATTTTAGCCCTACTTGAACTGTATAACATCAATGAAAAAGATTTCATTGATGTTTGGAAAGCTGAACGTGAAATCGCTGCACCAAGACCTGAAAATAAAGCTCGTAAAGCCAGCCGCTAAAGACTATTTTCACCTCATTTCCCCCCAAAAAAAGCCAAAGTCTAAATTGGCTTTTTATCTAAGGTGGATTAATGACTTTTAGCGACTTAAATCACATTAAAAATAAATTTTATTTCACATATCACATTATTTTAATATCATTTTTTTCGTCTTATACTACATGCTGTAATTATCATGAAGAATGACGAGCACATAAAATAGACATGCTAGATTCTCTTTTTTTTGAGCTATCCCCCATTGCCATGTGGCTTGAAGATTACAGTGAAGTCAAAAAACAATTTGATCTCTGGCGTCAGCAAGGTGTGCAGGATCTCGCTACTTTTCTTCAACAAGATGAATCACGTATTCTGCAATGTGCAAGAAAAATAAAAATCTTACAGGTCAACACAAAAACGTTAGAACTGTATCAAGCACGTGACTTTGAACATTTATGTCAAAACCTTGATCTCGTTTTTCAGGCGGAGATGTGTCAAACACATATTAGAGAATTGGTTGCATTATGGAATGGGGAAACACATTTTTCCCATTCTGCCGTAAACTATACACTCAGTGGGCAACGCCTAGACATTCAACTCAAAGGCATCGTGCTACCGAGTCATGAGCAGGATTTGTCTGCCGTTTTAATTACAACTGAAGATATCACCTCTTATACTGAAGCTTGTCGTTTACATGAACAAAGTCGTCATTTGGCAGAAGCGCGTTTCCATTATTCGCCAACCTCACTTTGGGTAGAAGATTTCAGCCGGATTAAAATAAAATTAGATCAGCTTCGCGCTTTAGGTATAGAAGATTTTGTGACATTTTTGGATGTTCACCCCGATTTTGTACAAGAGTGTATTAAGGAAATACTGATCGTTGACGTTAATCAGGCCACCCTTGATTTGTTTGGCGCTCCGAACAAAGAAATATTGCTCAAAAATGTACATAAAGTATTTGCCAAAGAAATGCTTCAAACTTTTAAAGAACAACTGATTGAACTTTGGAACGGTAATTTACATCATCAACGTGAAGCTATAAATTATGCACTTGATGGCAGTATTCGCCATGTCTTGCTGCAATTTACCGTATTTCCTGATTATCTCGACGACTGGAGCACCGTGCAGGTTGCTCTGACTGATATTACCGCACGTAAAAAGGCTGAAAATTATCTTGAATATTTAGGTAAACATGACGTCCTGACCAAACTCTATAACCGTTCATTTTATATCGCAGAACTCAATCGTCTCGAACGCAATCAATTACGTCCTGTTTCTTGTATTTTTATTGATTTAAATGGACTAAAAGAACTCAATGACAGTATTGGGCACGATGCTGGTGACAGTATCCTCAGACGTCTGGGCAACATTTTAAACCAACTTATTCAGCATACGCCCTATTCTGCTTCACGCATTGGCGGTGATGAATTTGTCATACTTTTACCGGGTGCTGATGATGCAGCATTGCAAAACTGTTTACAAAGTTTGAATGAGTTGTTATTGGTCGATAACCAATTTTATTCTAATCAACCGATGAGTATCTCGATTGGCTGTGCCACCAATGAGCTGAATGAGCGGATGGACGATATGCTTAAACGTGCCGATTTGGACATGTATCGTCAGAAGAAAAAGTATTATCTCAATAAAGACCGAAGAATTCAGTCTGAAATACGCAATTAACATCAATAATTTGCAATAAAAAAGCCATGGTTTTTACCATGGCTTTTTTATTTAAATCTTTTAACGCTTACCCATCGAACGACGTGTACCGCGTGGTGGCATCCAAGTACGTTCAGCATAACGCTGCGGTTTTGGACGCATATCCTCAAAGATTTCATCCGAAGCATTATCTTCAGCTTTTTTAATCGGAAAAGGCAAATTGACTAAAGCCTTTTTCTTGGGAGGGTTTTGCGTACTCATACGAATAACTCAATTGAATCTGGCGCTATTGTACAAAAAAAATGGTTTTGGTGTAAAAGGCTTTGAGTGATTAGCCTCGATTGACATATAAAGACTCCATAATTAGCTATGAATTTTTATATCTATAGAGGACAACAGCACAAAAAACTGCTTTAAATATGGTCGTTTTAAACTAATTTATTGACCCAAATCAACCAAAGCACTGTCATTTATGTCAATAAATATTGAGTATTTACAAATAGATAGAACCATTTCTAAATTTCAAAAAAGTTAGATTTTTTTACACAAATACCTAATTAAAGCCTTCAAATAATACAAATCATCAAAAATGTTACAGGACTATTACGTTTATTCTTGTTTTCTATAACATTTTTTACGCACTAATTTTGAATAATGAGCACTTAGAAAAATTATTATCAATTTACGGACATGGAGTCCTTTCAAATGAAAAAAAGTGTATTGTGCATTGCTGCTTCTATGGCTGCCCTACCAATCATCAGTCATGCAGACTCACCATATTTTAGTTTAAAAGATGGCGATGGCTTCAAACGTTTTTCTGTCTCTGTCGGTGCTCTACATGTTATGCCACAAGGTAAAGCACAACCATTCCGTGTAAATACTGCCATCAATGAAGGCTATGAGGCAGATGTTGGCGAAGTTAAATCACAAACAGTAAAAGACAATATTCGAGAAGGGTACAAAGTTCCGCCCCTACTAGAAGTTGCACTAAATACTTTGGACACTGTTCCTGCTGCAATGAGTGGTAAAGCCACTATTTCAGGACTTGAACAATGGGACAATCCAGGGACCGGTCTTGAAGCAGATAATGTTACTACTTTTGGGATCATGACCAACTATTTCTTCACTGACAATGTATCATTAGAAATGAAAGCGGGTATTCCGCCAAAAGTTGATTTACAAGGATCAGGAAAAATTTACGCACCATTTTCAGCCATTGCGAAACCACTAGGCGGCGCACTTGGAAATCTAGAACTGGAAAACGATATTTTCATTACCGACTTAGGCGCACATGGTGCAGCAGCTTCTGCACGTGCATGGACTCCTGCTGCAGAAATCCAATATCACTTCGGTAAAACTGGCGTTAATAAATTCCGTCCCTATGTGGGTCTAGGCGTGATGTATGCTTACTTCAATGAATTGGAAATGAATCCACAAATTGAGAAAGATTTGATTGCTGCAGGTCACATGATTGCCAACATTAAAGAAGGTAATGCAGGCGCTTCTTTAGAAGGAAAACCAAGTAAGGCAAATCCCAAAGTTGATTTAGAAGCAACTGATGCATTTGCGCCAGTTGCAACGGTTGGCTTCACCTATGACTTCAATGACAAATGGTTTGCTGTAGGTTCTGTCAGCTATGCACACCTACAGAATGAAACCACCATTACCGTTACAGATGCGACACACGGCGAACTGATCAAATCTAAAGCTGATATTGAAGTAAATCCAATTCTTGCGTATGCAGGTATCGGTATGCGTTTCTAATAAATAACATATATAAAAGACGACTACGGTCGTCTTTTTTATTGGCTTTTATATGGTCTTTTATTCTGAGATACCTTTTCTAACTCTTTTAGACACTTTTGAATTTCCGCTGTGTCAATTTCCTTTATTCATCCATAGTTACCTATAAAAAAAATTTATTGTTTGGTGAATTAAATTTAATCGCAACTCTGCGTTTATTCGAATACCATTGGATTAAATTTAAAGAATGTAGACTGCTGTATGTCTGATACTCGTTTCTCGAAGCCCCTGATTTACATGCTCATTGGCAGTGCAATTATTTTGGCATTGTCTTTAGGGGTGCGTCATGCATTTGGCCTCTATCTCGTGCCGATGAGTGATGAATTCGGTTGGGGACATAACGTATTTAGCCTTGCCATTGCCATGCAAAACTTAATTTGGGGTGCTGTGCAGCCGATTACAGGGGCTTTTGCAGATAAATATGGCAGTAAGATCGTGGTCGCCGTCGGTGGTGCATTATATGCCCTCGGACTATTACTCATGGCCGTGAGCTCCACCGGTTTACTGCTTAATTTAAGTGCAGGTTTAATCCTGGGTTTGGCTCTCTCAGCCACATCCTTTCCAGTATTACTCTCGGCCGTAGGACGTGCAGCGCATCCGGACAAACGTAGTTTAGCCATGGGTATTGCCAGTGCCGCAGGTTCTTTTGGTCAGTTCATTATGCTGCCCTCTACGTTACTGCTACTGCAAAAATTGGGTTGGTCTTCAGCTTTGGTGGTTAGCGCCATTTTAATTGCGCTTATTATTCCTTTAGCATGGATGCTAAAAGCACCAATGTATGTTGCACCAAATGCAACTAATACGCATGAAGCCTCTCTGAATTTTAAACAAATTTTGCAATTGGCTTGGGAACATAAACCCTTTTGGTTTCTAGCACTCGGTTTCTTTGTTTGTGGCTTCCAAGTGGTGTTTATTGGCATCCATCTTCCGGGTTATTTAATCGATCATGGCTTTAATGCCACTACGGGCACTATTTTCCTCGCGCTCGTTGGACTGTTTAATATTGTCGGCACCTACACAGCAGGTTGGCTCGGTGGCAAATATTCCAAACCAAAGCTGTTAATGGGACTTTATGGTTTACGTGGCATTGCCATTATTGCCTTTCTTTTGCTGCCTTTAAGCACATGGACAATCTATGCTTTTGGCGTCATTATGGGTCTACTATGGCTTTCTACCGTACCGCTCACCAACGGTATTGTAGCCAATATGTTTGGCGTTAAATATCTCAGTATGCTCAGTGGCATCGTGTTCTTTACTCACCAAGTCGGTTCATTTTTTGGTGGCTGGTTGGGTGGTGTGAACCACGATATGACCGGTAACTATAATGCCATTTGGATTTTTTCGATTGTCCTGAGTATTTTTGGGGTATTGGTACATTTCATGGTTAATGAGGAAAGTGTCATTCATGACTAATTCAACATTATGGTTCCGACTCAGTATTGCCATCAGTATTCTGGCCTTGTTGGCTTTATCCATCGGCTTATGGAGCCAAACACCTGAATTATTTGAATACTTTAACCAAGCGTTTTGTGCGCATTAAAAACGTATTGAAATCTTAATTCCGACCCAAACTGCTGTTTTATCAACACTACAACAGCAGTTTTTTAGCTATTTTCTACACGATTCAATAAAAGCTGCATTTTCAGCATATTAGTATTAATAATACGTTTTTTCATAAACTTAGCTTATTTTTTAATTTTCCATCCTGTGCTTTCTTCCATAGATTAAGTCTCAATAAAGAACAAATTGAGAACTTATGAAATGACCGCATTAACTCAACTTTCGCAAGCCATCCATGATGCTCCACGTTGGCATCAAGCAGAACAATTTCAAGATGGCAATGAAATTCGTATTGAAGCGCAACATGACCAAGCTTTGGGGGCTGTGGTTTATGGTTTAGATGCGCGTAAAGCACAGTCTGGGGAAACCATCTATCGTTTAAAACAAGCGCTGGCAGAACACTTGATTTTAATTTTCAAACATCAAAGTCTAGATGATTTACAGTATCTCGCGTTTGCAAGTTATTTCGGTTCAATCTTCCGTCCCGGTGCAGATATTCCTGTGCTAGCGTCACAAGATGATACCGGTACACCACCAGACGTGGTACTCGTTTCAAATGCAGTCGGCAAAGGTGACTATACTGGACATGGTGAATTGGCTGCGCATGCAGATCATCAGTGGACTCCACTGCCATCTTTTGGTTCATTACTCTATGCCATTGAACTGCCACAAGACGGCGGACAAACCTCATGGTATAACACCATTAAAGCCTATGAAGCTTTAGATGAAGCGACACAAAAACATTTAGACCAACTTCAACTCATTACCTATAACCCGTTTGTCCGTGCCAAAAACAATAAAGGCACAACGGGCTATGGCGCTACACCGCTATATCGTTTCAAAGACCAACCGATTGTTGGACATGCCTATCCACATCCGCTTGTACGTACCCATCCAGAAAGTGGCCGTAAAGGGCTGTGGTTAAATGAACGTTCTGAAGTGGAATTGGTTCATTATGATGATCAGTCCGGCAGTGAATTGATTGCATCTTTACGTGAACATTTATTGAAACCTGAGTTTCGATATGAACATCAATGGGAAGAAGGTGACATTGTATTTTGGGATAACCAAGCCACTTTACACTCACGCCGCCCTTTCCCTTCAGACCAACGCCGCTTATTAAAGCGAATTAGCCTAGCAGGAGGACGACCATACTAATGTTGAACTTCATGCCAACAATAAAAAATAAATAACCCAGCAAAATCCGTGTTTGAGCAATAACTCCAAATAATTAAAATTTTAAAACAATAAGAACACTGCTCAAATTACGGATGATCTATATCTAAGGCCTTAAAACCTGAAATCAAATGGTCTAACATCGCACGCACACCCGGCAGCATGCCTTGTCGTGTCGCGTAGGCAACATGGATGACCCCTTGCGGCAATTGCCATTCAGGAAACAGTTCAATTAACTCACCACTTTTTAAAGCATCACGTACAAACACTTTGGGCAAAGATGCGATTCCCACGCCAGAAAGAGCAGCAGAAATCATCGCACTAAAACTGTCAGTTCTTAAGCGTGGATGAAATTCAATTTGTTGAGTTTCACTTTTTTCACGATGTCGGAAATCCCAAAAATGTTTAGGCCGGTCAAAACCAATACACGGAAAATTTTGAATATCAGCCAATTGCTGTGGCATTTCACGCTCTAAGAAAAGTTGTGGCGATGCCACCAAAACATGATCCCAAGCATCTAAATCTCGAACGATCAAATCACTATCCAATAAAGGTATATTACGCACACGAATGGCTAAATCTACGCCTTCCTCGATAACATCAACCCGATGATTGGTCGCCATCAGATGCACACTGATGTCTGGATATTGCTGCATAAAATCAGTGACCATTTTGGCAACAGGCATTTCCACCAAAGCCACAGGACAAGAGATTTTAATTTGGCCACAGAGTTGGTCATTCAACGTACTAAGCACAAAGTTTTCCGTTTCGCTGACTTCCTCTAAAATTTTTAAGCAATGCAAATAGAACTGTTGTCCTATTTCAGTTACTGTAAATTTACGCGTATTACGCTGAATCAAACGCACCCCCAAACGGGTCTCTAATTCTGTGATACGGCGTGATAGCTTAGATTTTGTAATACCTAATGCTTCACTGGCTTTGGTATAACCTTGGTATTTCACCACTTGCACGAAATAGTAATAGTCATTTAAATTTTGCATGATTGTTTCATTTTTAGAATAATCTGTTGAGTTTTTCGCCCTGTCATTCCCTCACTATACCTCAATAATAGATCTCAGAAGCAATAAATTGAGGGCTGAATTATGAATTCAATCAAACGTGTTTATCATAGTGATCGTAGGACTTGGGTGGGCGATGGCTTCCCAACAAACTCTATGCTCCCTATGCAAGAAATGGGCAATCAAATCAGTCCATTTCTCGTTATGGGCTATACCGGCCAATATCACTTCTCTCCAAGTCATCATCAACGTGGTGTTGGATCACATCCACATCGTGGCTTTGAAACAGTAACCATTGTTTATGAAGGTGAATTAGAGCATTTTGACTCTAAAGGAAATCACGGCAGTATTGCCAAAGACGAAGTGCAATGGATGACCGCAGGTCGAGGCATTATGCATGAAGAACATCATTCTAAAGATTTTACCAAAACAGGCGGAAATTTAGACATGGTACAACTTTGGGTCAATTTACCTAGTCATGCCAAAATGACTGAACCTCGCTACCAAGAACTGACTACAGCAAACATTACTGAAGTTAAACTTGCACAAAATGCAGGCGTGGTACGCGTCATTGCTGGCCAATTTGAAGATACATTGGGCGCAGCTGAAACCTTTAGCCCGATGAATGTATTGGATGTGCGCTTGAATGCAAATGCTGAACAGGAATTTTCATTCAACCCACATTGGAATAACATGATTTTTGTATTAAGTGGGGCGATCGAAATTGAAGGTCAACGCTTTGATGCGAAACAGACTTTATATGTCAGTGACCAAGTATCGTCCTTGAAACTTAAATCTTTTGAAGCAACCAAACTGCTTATTTTAAGTGGCGAAGCTTTAAATGAACCGATTGCGGCACATGGACCATTCGTCATGAATACTGAAGATGAAATACGTCAGGCATTTTATGATTTTCAACATGGTCATTTTGCTTAAATATTTCCACGATAAAGTCCCAATAAAAAAACCGCCTTCTGGCGGTTTTTTTATATCTATGTTGGTATGAATTACGCATCACGCTTTCAACAGATTATTGCGTGACTTTTTGATAAAACGCATCTATTGCATTGACCATTTGCTCAAGTCCCGGCTGTTCCAAAGGATAATGTCCTGCATTTTTCAACAGCACGACATCGACTGGAACTTGATGAATCCGTGCTAAAAATGGCTGACTTAAAGCCAAAGGCGTCCAGCGGTCTTGTTCAGGCTGTGTCAGTAGAATTGGGCAGACATTAAACTGCTCCGGTGGCGTGTCATTTTTATAATATAAATACGAATCTAGAAATTTAACCGATACACTATTCCCTGCGGATGTTTTATCTTTTAAGAAGACCTGCAATGCTGCGTCATTATTCACCAAGCGATGCATTTTACTTACCCAACGCATCGGCATTGGCAATGCTGATAATGGTATATGTGCTGTCACATGAGCCATTGGACTGCCCACGCGGCTCATAAATTTATTCAAAGAGACTTGATCACGCACGGTTTTATTTGAAGTATCTAGAAAGGTCATACCGACGATGCCTTTGACCTTTTTATTCTTTGCCGCCACGTGATAAGTCAACATACCACCTGCACTGAGCCCATACAAAACGATAGGACGATGATCTTTTTGTAGCTCGGCTTCAATGAGGTCATTGCCTGCTTGAACCCAATCATCATAACGAATTTTTGAGCCCTTTTTGACTTGAGTTAGGCCATAACTAGGCATATCAATAGCGATAGTTTCATAGCCACGCTGTGCCAAAGGATGACCCAAAATCATCGACATTTGTCGACCATTTGTTCCCACACCATGAAACAGAATCACCTTCACTTTTGCCTGTGGATTCCGATAAGTATCTAAGTGAACAGTATGACCCTGCCAACTCCACCACTCTTCTTTGGGTCGCTGCGTTTCTGTTAAATGGTATTCTTTGGGTAGATAGTGCTGAATGCCCTGCCAACTGTTTTGATCTGTATAACTTGCTAATGCTTGTGAAGCAAGTAGCTGATCATCTGCAAATGCCATGATTGAAAGTAACGATGCAATGCCACTCATCAACCACTTCAATAAAGCGCTCAAAATTTCTGATAAGGTGTCTGATTTTGGAGAAGTCATTTTTAGACAATTTTTTATGTGTATGTGCTGATGCTAATCAGCGGCGGAAACCGACGCCATGTGCATGTGGGACAGCACTATGTCACTTCGTCCAATTATCTTTTTCCCTGCTAAGCACTTCAAAATATTTTTGAAGCAGGATTTACATACTCCTGCAATAATCAGCCTTTAAGATCTTTTAACTTTCATAATTTTATCCTTTAGAAATTCATAACCTTACTTTTGATTTTAAATATTGGTAACGCATGAGCCAGTCCAAACCACAACGAAACCTTGTCATCTTTCTCACCTTTTTAAGATTAGGCTGTATTGCATTTGGTGGACCTGCGGCACATTTGGTGTTGTTTTTTCAGTATTTTGTGAAACAAGAAAAATGGATAACGGAGCATGAATATGCGCATTTGCTTGCCTTGGCTCAAGTCCTTCCAGGCCCAACCAGTAGCCAGCTCGGCATGGCAATTGGATTTCAACTCAACCGCTATCAAGGTGCTTGTTTTGCGTGGTTAGGCTTTACTTTACCTTCAGCCCTACTGATGTGTGCTGCGGCGATTTTAAGCTTAAAACTGAGCGATCAACTCTCAACTTTATTCTTTCATGTTATTCAGTTAATTGTACTAGCCGTTGTTGCATGGGCGTTTTGGCAAATGATGCGAAGCTTTTGTAAAACAAAATTTCAGTATCTGGTCATGCTCTTGGCTGCATTTTTTATTTATTTCTTTCAGTTTTCTCTAAATCAAGTTTTGGTGATTCTAGCTGCTGCAATTATCGGTTTAGTTATATCGTCAAATAACTTGCACATCAAAAAGCCAAATATCGCCGAAACAGTTCCACCCAAACATGACAATTTTAGCCAGAATGCACATGAAAATACTCGCACCTCTTGGCTATGGCTTCTCGCCTTTATCAGCCCTTTTTTCGTTCTGCCATTCTTCGATATACAACATAGCAATGTATTGGCATTCAGCTTAGAAAGCTTCTACCGCACAGCATCCCTCGTCTTTGGTGGTGGACATATTATTTTGCCATTTTTACATCAGGACTTTGTCTCTACAGGACTGATCAGTAATGAAAATTTTGACTTAGGCTATGCCCTTGCGCAACTCATGCCGGGACCTTTGTTTAGTTTCTCCGCCTATCTCGGCACACTTTTACCCATGACTGATGTGCTACTCTTAAATGCTGTACTCGCGACTGTGGCGATATTTTTACCATCATTTTTATTATTGTTTGGCTTATTACCGTTTTGGAATAAGTTGATGAAATACCCGATGCTTTTCGGCACCTTAAAAATAATCAATGCTGCTGTCGTCGGTCTATTACTGTGTCTACTATTTCAAATGAGCCAGAAATACATCATTCAATGGACGGACTTTATATTTGTTGTCGTCGTTATTGCTTTACTTCGCAGCAAGCTGCCAGTCTGGTTTAGCTTAATAAGCAGTTTTATCGGCTATTATGCTTTTTTAACTTTTCTACCTTTTTAAACTTAAGCAAAAAAAACTATAGCTAAAGGAATAATCTAATCCTCATCGATTAAGCTTGCACCCTTGACCACGGTCTTCCCCTCGACTTGATCTAGTTGATAATGCTGCACATCACTATACTGTTTGATCATTTCAACCAGTTCATTGGAATGTGTGGTCAACCAAAGCTGCGTATAGCGACTTGCTTCGGCAATCAGCATCGCCAAGGCAGGTAATAAATCGGGATGTAAGCTATTTTCTGGCTCATTCAGTGCCATAAAATTTGGGGGTCTTGGACTCAATAAAGCCACAGCTAAACACAAAAACCGTAAAGTCCCATCTGAAAATTCGGCACTTTCCAAAGGTCTTAAGATCCCTTGCTTTTGCATCATCATTTGAAAGCGCCCACCCATTTCCTGCACATAAAATTGGGTCTGCGGAAAGGCTTTTTCTAGTACTTCAAACAAGGTTTCACTGTTACCTCGCTCACGCAAGGTTTCAAAAGCTGCGGCTAAATTTGTACCATCATGCGCTAAAACTGGCGAACGAATCCCCACCTGTGGGACACGAATCGGTGAATTTCCACTGACTGAAAACTCATGATAAAAGCGCCAGTTTTTCATAGTTTCACGCACTTGTGAAACTTCGGGATATAAATGTGGATCGGACAATTGTCCAAACACCGACTCTTCAGGTGTTAAAGACATCGGATAAGCAATCCGTTCTTCATCAACATTTTTAAGAAATGCCGCTTGGTTGGTTCTCTCTAACAACTCGCTCATTTTTCGACGTTGATAACCGCTTAACCAAATTCCTTCTACTTTGACCAAAGGATCGAGTGCAAACAAGGTGATGAGCGGTTCAGGAAAACCTATTTCAAGTTGATATTCATAATGCTCCATCTCCACTGCAAGCTTCATGCGCTTAGGGTCTTTCGATCGATCACCCGCACGGTGACCACCTGCCCACATGATTTTTTGAATCCCGCCCTCATTTGCAATAGCTTGGGATAATTGGCCATTTGCAGCTTCATGCAGGAGACGTACAGCTTTATATAGATTGGATTTACCACAACCATTCGGACCACTGACGATATTCAGACGCGATAAGGTCAGATTCATATGATGAATAGATCGAAAACCTTGAATGGTCACTGAACGGATCGTCATAAGCTACCTAAAATGAGTTGGAAATGCTGATGATTATAAGTGGATTGAATGTATATTTTGCATACACTTTATTCTTACCATAAAAAACCCGCAAGCCGAAACTTACGGGTCTTTCATTGTACATTCTAAGTTCAATTTAGCCTTAGAATAAACGGTTCATACCATTCAATGTTGCCACACGGTACGCTTCCGCCATAGTCGGATAGTTAAATGTGGTTTCTACGAAATATTTAATCGTATTGTTCGGGCTGTTCATCACGGCCTGACCAATGTGAATAATTTCCGCAGCATTATTACCGAAGCAATGAACGCCTAAAATTTCTAAAGTATCACGATGGAACAAGATTTTAAGCTCGCCCACGGTATCACCGGTAATTTGTGCACGTGCCAAATGACGGAAAGATGCCTGACCCACTTCATACGGAATTTTTTCTTCAGTTAACTGTTGTTCAGTTTTACCAATCGAAGAAATTTCAGGAATTGTATAAATACCTGTAGGAATATCCGTTACAGGTGCAATTCCTTCTTCACCGCTCATGTTAGAACCGGCACAGCGACCTTGGTCATATGCAGCAGATGCAAGTGAAGGCCAACCGATTACATCACCCGCAGCAAAGATATTCTCTACTTCAGTTTGATATTGATCATTCACGGTTAATTGACCACGGCTGTTTGGTTTGATGCCTACATTTTCTAGGCCTAAACCATCTGTATTACCAGAACGGCCGTTACACCACAAAATCGCGTCGGCTTTAATTTTCTTACCACTTTGCAAGTGCAGAACCACATGATCATCATGTGTTTCAAGATGATCAATCTGTTCGTTGTGGCGAATCAATACACCCTGCTCACGTAAACGATATGACAATGCATCTGAAATTTCATCGTCTAAGTAGCTGAGTAATTTGTGTTGTGTATTGATCAAGTCAACTTTGTGGTCTAGACCAATAAAGATAGACGCATATTCACAACCAATCACACCTGCACCATAAATGATGATTTTTTGGATTGAATAATCCAGATCCAAAATTTTGTCTGAATCAAATACGCGAGGATGATTAAAGTCTAAAGCAGCTGGACGGTAAGGACGTGAACCTGTAGCAATCACTAATTGCTGGAATACTAAAGTTTCCGTCATACCTTCATTGCTAAAAATCAAAACAGTGTTTTGATCTTGGATATACGCACGGCCGTGGAAAATATCAATTTTATTACGGTCATAAAAACGTGAATGAGTTTCAACTTGTTGTTGAATCACTTTATGCGCATTACGTAACACCTGTTTCATCGTGAACTGTTTCCATTCACCGACTTTTTGGAACATAGGGTCACGTTGGTAACGTAAAATGCTTGAAACGGTCTGACGCAATGCTTTACTTGGAATTGTTCCTACATGGGTACAGTTACCACCAAGCTGTTCACGCATATCTACAATTGCAACTCGCTTACCTGATTTAGCAAGTTTCATTGCAGCGCCTTCACCCGCAGGGCCAGAACCCAGAACTACCGCATCGTATTTCACGAAAGTTCCACTAACGACCTCTTTCTTACGTGGCATTCAACGCTCCTTTACAAATATTCTTTAATCTAGGCTGTATTATGACGTATATCCTAACTTTTTTGGATATTTAGCTCACATATATTATGTGATAACCACATTTATTATATGAATATCGTTTTCCCCCTATTTAAGCTCAAGTCCGCTATAATGATTGAGCTAATTTTTTGAATATCTCCTCGTCAAAAACAGTGGAAAAGTTGAATATGTCTGAGAACCGTAAACCTGTACAGGGTGTAAAACTTCGTGGCGCAGAAAAAGTCGCTCGCATACCTGTGAAGGTCGTGCCAACGGTTGAAACGCCTCGTAAGCCTGACTGGATTCGGGTCAAAATGGCTGCCCCTGATGAAGTTCAACGTATTAAAACAACTTTGCGCGCACAAAAATTACATACCGTGTGTGAAGAAGCGGCTTGCCCGAACTTACCTGAATGTTTCGGTGGCGGTACTGCAACCTTTATGATTATGGGCGATATCTGTACTCGTCGTTGCCCATTCTGCGACGTTGCGCATGGTCGTCCCAATGCTCTTGACCCAGATGAACCACGTCACATGGCAGAAACCATTGCCAATCTTGGTTTGAAATATGCCGTAATTACGTCGGTCGACCGTGATGACCTAGTTGATGGCGGCGCACAGCACTTTGTTGACTGTATTAAAGAAGCTCGTGACTTGAGTCCAAAAACACTTTTGGAAATTCTAGTTCCTGACTTCCGTGGTCGTATGGATGTTGCCCTTCGTATTATGACGGAGTGTCCACCTGATGTGTTTAACCACAACATTGAAACCGTGCCACGTTTGTATAAAGCAATGCGTCCGGGCTCTGACTACCAACACTCTCTAAACTTATTAAAAATGTTTAAAGAATACTGCCCAGATGTACCAACTAAATGTGGTTTGATGGTCGGTATTGGTGAAACTGAAGAAGAAGTGATCGCGTTATTAGATGACTTAAAAGCACACGATGTTGACTATGTCACCATTGGTCAGTACTTACAGCCCTCTAAAGAACATGCCCCGATTGACCGTTTTGTAAGCCCAGAAGAATTTGAGCGTTACACTGCACATGGCCAAAAGCTTGGTTTCAAAAACATTTGGGCTGCACCAATGGTCCGTTCAAGTTACTTTGCTGACCGTCAATACTATGGTGAGCCAGTGCCTGCGGTACGTCGTAAAACTGATCCTGCAAAGAAAATTGCAGTTCAAACGATTGAAGCTTAATCACTCTTAGATTTAAAACATCTCAAATTAAAAGCCCTCATTGATTGAGGGCTTTTTTATGGCTTTCACACTCAGCCCAATTCATTTACCAATATAAGATCTTTCGAAAATAGTGCGTTCCTTTAAACGGTATCCAATATATCGAATCATCCAAGTTTACGTAATGTGACATTTCTTTGCCCGATAGGGATTGTGTTGTGATTATTTATTAATCAATCTATTGATAACACTTTATTTGCGCTTTCATTATATTCGCGCAATTGTCCAATCATACTCACCAGCCGAGTGATGCCATTTTGACAGTCTCATGCACTTTAAAATCAGAAAGACAAAAGATGAGATCATTTTTAAACGCATGTAGGCTGTTTTAAACGCATAACGCTCTGGCCCTTGTCACTGGAGCCATAACAAATGCTATTTATACTCAGTGCCGTACTCTTGATTTTTGCTCTTTGGGCCGTTTTTTTCTTTGAACTTTCACGTGCTGTAGGCGCAATAACACTGATATTTGTTTCAATTGCACTCGCCTTTTTAAGCCCATGGTCATTGATACTTGGCATCCCGCTTATTGCTTTAAGTTTAATTGTGTTGATTGACCCACTGAGGCTCAATCTGCTCACCAAACCTGCCTATAAAACCTTAGCAAATGCGATGCCGAGTATGAGTACTACGGAACGTGAAGCGTTGGATGCAGGAACAAGTTGGTGGGAAAAAGAGCTATTTATGGGCGCGCCTGATTGGAAAAAATTTGAGGCTTATCCCTATCCTCAGCTTAGTGCTGAAGAACAATCCTTCATTGATAATGAAGTCGAGCAACTTTGTGACATGCTCAACGAGTGGGATATTCACCATAAACATAAAGACCTCCCACCAGAAGCTTGGCAATTCATCAAAGATAATGGTTTCTTAGGATTGGTGATTCCAAAATCGTATGGAGGCCGTGAATTTAGCTCATTTGCACAAAGCCGTGTCATGAGCAAGATTGCATCCCGCTCACTGACTGCCGCAGTCAGTTGTATGGTGCCCAACTCGCTTGGACCCGGGGAATTGCTACTACACTATGGTACTGAAGCACAAAAAGATCGATATCTCCCAGGCCTTGCCAAAGGTGAAGAAATTCCATGTTTTGGTCTCACTAGCCCTGAAGCCGGCTCAGATGCAGGCGCTATTCCAGATACAGGTGTCGTCTGTTATGGCACCTTTGAGGGACAACAAGTGCTCGGCTTAAACATGAATTTCTCTAAACGCTGGATTACCCTTGCACCGATTGCCACCGTCATTGGTCTAGCATTTAAACTATACGATCCAGATGGATTATTGGGAGATAGAAATAAAACTGAATATGGCATCACTTGTGCACTGCTACCGGCGAGTCATGAGGGTGTCATTACAGGTCCACGTCATAATCCAGGCTCTCCGTTTATGAATGGTACAGTTGAAGGCAAAGATGTCTTTATTCCCTTAGACTGGATCATTGGAGGGATTGAAAATGCCGGCAAAGGCTGGCGTATGCTGATGGAATGTTTAGCGGTTGGTCGTGGCATTTCACTCCCAGCTTTGTCAACGGCAGCCGGAGAAATGGCATATTTAAATGTTGGTGCATTTGCCAAAGTTCGTCAGCAGTTTAAAATTTCTGTAGGTAATTTTGAAGGTGTACAAGAAGCTTCGAGTGATATCGCATCAGACGCTTATATGCTTGAAGCATTTCGCTATTTGGTGACTTGTGGTTTAAACCAAGGCGGCAAACCTGCTGTAATGACTGCAATGGCCAAATACTATGCCACTGAAACCATGCGGAAAGTGGTGAATCATGGCATGGACATCGTCGGTGGACGTGCCGTGCAAATGGGGCCTCGTAATTTTTTAGCTTTGAATTATCAGGCCATTCCTGTGTCAATTACTGTCGAAGGTGCCAATATTCTAAGTCGCTCTCTGATGATTTTTGGACAAGGCTCCATGCGTTGTCATCCATATTTATTTGAAGAGCTACAATTACTTCAAGCCGAAGATAAAAACGCTGCACTCAATACATTCAACGAAATGCTCTTTAAGCACTTGGGCTATACTTTTAACCGAACTGCACGTGCCTTTGCTTATGCGTTCACTGGTGGCCCATCAGACTCACCTGCTTCAGCGGATGAATTTAGTCGCCCCTACTATAAAAAAATTAATCGATTCAGTGCCGATTTCGCGCTGACTGCAGATATGTGTCTTGGCCTTTTAGCCGGCGATATTAAACGTAAAGAAATGCTCTCTGGCCGACTTGCAGACATTCACTCTTATTTATTTATCGCGACGGCTATTCTTAAATATTATGAACAAGGTCAAAGAAGTGAAGCTGAACAATTACATGCGCAACTTGCATTAGATAAAGCTTTGTACAATGTTGAAAAAGCTTTCCAGGGCTTATTTGACAACTTCCCAATGCGACTAGCCGCAAGTATAGTAAAAATCATCTGCTTTCCGTTTGGACGAGTTGTTGCTAAACCGACAGACCGTTTAAAACGTGAAGTTGCCACTCAAATGATGCTAGACAATACTTTCCGCCAAGAACTGAAAAAGCACGTGTATTACAGCACAGCAGCAGATGAAGTTTCTGGTCGTATGGAAAATGCCTTTTTACAACTGTTAAAAATTGAACCGCTGTGGAACCAATTTAAAAAAGCTGAATCTAAAGGTCAATTCAAAGGTTTAACTTTTGAAGCACATATAGCCGATGCAATTGCACAAAAAGTCATTACTGCCTCCGAAGCTGAACAGCTCAGCACTTACAACATTCAACGCTATGACAGTATGCTCACAGATGTATTTGACATGCAGCTCATCCACGAACTTGAGCTATCCAATCCACATTTAACCATTTCACCAGAAGTGAAAAAGCAACAACACACTGATGATGAACCAGAAGCCTTCCTGCGTTATTAATCAACTTCTTCATCGATTTTGAGCTTTATTTTTCTCAAAATAAAAGCCATTCCACTGTTAAACAATGGGATGGCTTTTTTATACGACCATCAGCCAATGGTATCGCAGAGTCAAAGGTATAGGCTGTACTGCAAAATTACATCACAGAGGGTTTGCTACATGTCACAACAAGATTATGAAAATGGCTTAAAAGTTCGTACTGAAGTTATGGGTGAAAGTTTCGTTAAACGTGCTCAAGACAATACCGTGCCATTTACTCAACCTTTGCAAGATTGGATTAATGAGCATGCATGGGGTTCAACTTGGCAGCGTGAAGGCGTTTTACCCCGTAAATATCGCTCACTGATTACTATTGCATTTTTAACAGCACAAAAAAGTCCGACAGAACTCAAAGGTCATGTCCGAGGTGCTTTAAATAACGGGGCGACTGTAGAAGAAATTCAGGAAGTATTACTTCATAGTTTGCCATATTGTGGTGCACCAGCGACTCAAGAAGCCTTTCGTGCGGCGCTTGAAGTCATTAACGACTATCAAAAATCTGAATAAGATACTGCGTTATAAAACAGTTTTAGAAAACTACGCTTAGCGTGGTTTTCTAAAGGGTTTCATCTTGTTTTTAACTTACGACCTTAAATGCAGTGAATCCCGAATCAAATCCAGTAGACATTAAAATTATAGAAGAATTCATTCACTTCAAATCGAACTTGATATCCCAATTCTGTAAGCTCAGCAGATAAACTTCGAATCTCTTCTAAAGCTAAATGCTTGGGTAAAACCGTAAATACGGCGGTATTCCCCTGTTTGGCATTTTCCTCAATCAGCAAAGCCAAACGTGTCTTATATAAGGCGATATCTAAATTGGCTTGACTGGATAAAACTTTGGCATGTTCAGCGGGTAAAAAGCTCATATTCTTATACGCTTATCTGATTATTATTGCTTATAAATTAAGCCAAATTCAGCAAAGCGTGCAATGCATTTTTGTAATTGATATTTCAATTACAAAGCGCATTGTTTGGCGCAAACGATGCTCTTCAAAGCGATATACAAAAAAAGGTACTCAAAAGAAATCCCTCATGACGAGGGATTTTCTATGCTAGCGGGGTAATGGAATATATTGCGAGTCACTGTTTTGAGTTTGCGGTTTACGCTCTCCCACTTGTACAGGTAATGTCATCACCTTTCCGTCTCGCTCAATGTCAATTTGCATAGTGCTCAATGGCGCTTGTTGTGCAACGTAGTTGATTAAATGCGAAGTCGAGGTAATTAGCTCATTATTCACTTTCATGATTTTATCACCACGTTTTAAACCTGCTTGTGCTGCAGGTCCATTGCGAATGACATCTGCGACAATCACGCCATTCACCCGTGGATCTAAAATATTTTCTTGTTTAATTGGAAGTAAACTAATACCTAACCAACCACGTACCACTCGCCCATCTTTTAAAATAGCGTTCAGCACTTGTTGGCACACTTTTGCAGGAATGGCAAAACCAATCCCCAAAGAGCCACCTGACTGCGAGAAGATCGCGGTATTTACACCAATTAAGTTCCCTGCAACATCAATTAAAGCACCACCAGAGTTGCCGGGGTTGATCGCCGCATCTGTTTGAATAAAGTCTTCGTAAGTGTTGATTCCCAAATCTGAACGACCTGTAGCTGAGATAATCCCTTGCGTAACCGTCTGACCCACGCCAAAAGGGTTACCAATCGCTAGGACGACATCACCGACTTCATTGCCACTTAGCTTAAATGGCAAAACCGGTAATTGACTCATTTCAATCTTAATCACAGCTAAGTCTGTATCTGGGTCTGTACCTACAACTTTCGCTTCAGCACGGCGACCATCATGTAAAGCCACAACGATCTGATCGGCCTGCGCAATCACATGGTTATTCGTCAAAATATAGCCATCTGGACGAACAATCACACCAGAACCTAAACTATTTTCGTTTTGATTGGTTTGATCTGGAAGTTGATTACCAAAAAACTCACGGTAAACCGGATCATTTAATAAAGGATGATCCAATTGTTTCACTTTTTGCGTAGTGAAAATATTGACAACCGCTGGAGCCGCAACTTTTACCGCAGCACTATACGAAACTACACCGCCTGTACGCGACGTATCAATGAGGGGCTCAACCTTTTCTGCAGGCATTTTGACCCCATCTGGGGCAATGGGTGCTTTAGGTTTTTGAACCTGTTGCCATGTAAAGAAACCGATGATCACAAGTATTAATAATACCCAAGGTAACCATGTAAAGGTCCGACGCACGTCTATATCCTCTAAATTTTATAATTCATTGATGGCTAAATAATTTATATCGTATTGTAATGTAATATTTTCAACAAACTTAAAAATAAACACAGAGATTTGTGATTCTTTAGTTACAATTTAAACAATCGTAAATTTTGATGCATCTTTTTGAGATTTTGGACAGTATATGGCTCAGTTAAGTGAAATTATTCAATGGTGTGATAGCACACTCAAAGCACATGAATTTAAGGACTATGCTCCCAACGGCTTGCAAATTGAAGGCTCAGCAGAAGTGCATAAAATTTTATGTTCAGTTACCGCGTCACAAACAGCGATTGAAGCCGCGATAGCAGCAAAAGCTGATTTGCTATTGGTACACCATGGTTATTTTTGGAAAGGTGAAGCTTACCCAATCACAGGTATGCGTGGCAAACGAATCAAAAGCCTGATCAAAAAAGATATTTCATTAGTTGGCTATCACTTACCTTTAGATAGTCACCCTACTTTAGGTAATAATGCAGCGATAGCAGATTTGCTCGAATTAGAGAATATTGAAGCCTTAGATCCTACTGAGCGCAATCCTATTGGTAATGTTGGTTATTTAAAACAAGCAATGACTCCAGCGGCGTTTAAAGACTTCGTTTCTGAAAAATTAGGATTTGATGCCATTCACCTACCGGCAGATAAACCATCGATTCAAAAAATTGGTTTGTGTACGGGTGGCGCACAGGACTTTATTGGCAAGGCGGCTGCATTAGATTGTGATGCGTACATTTCAGGTGAAGTGAGTGAACGCACTTTTTATGAGGCTGAAGAATTAAACGTGCATTATTATGCATGTGGACATCATGCAACCGAGCGTTATGGTGTACAACGACTCGCAAAAGCTATTTCAGAACAGTTCAATATTGAGTATAGTTATTTCGAATTAAACAACCCGATTTAATTTAAATCGTCTTGGTCTTTGGCTCAGTCCTTATACGTATATTTTCAGGCTTTATTCTGTATTGTTATTTATAAGCAATGCGCATTTTACTGCAAGAATCTATTACAATAACGGCACTTAATGTCAAAACCCAGCAAAATGCAAGGAATTGAAAACATGACAACGATTACTTTACCAGCGTTACCTTACGGTTACGAAGATCTTGCTCCGCACATCAGCAAAGAAACTTTAGAATACCATCACGACAAACACCACAATACTTATGTGGTTAATCTAAACAAAGCAATTGAAGGTACTGACCTTGCTGGCAAAACTTTAGAAGAAATCATCACTGCTGTTAAAGGCGATGCTTCTAAAGCTGGTATCTTCAACAATGCAGCCCAAGTATGGAACCACACATTCTACTGGAACTGTATGGCTAAAAACGGTGGCGGTAAAGCTACTGGCGCTTTAGCAGCTAAAATCGACGAAGCTTTCGGTTCTTACGAAAAATTCGCTGAAGAATTTGCAAATGCTGCTGCAACTCAATTCGGTTCAGGTTGGGCTTGGTTAGTTGCTGACGAAGTAAACGGCAACCTTTCTATCCTTAAAACTTCAAATGCTGACACTCCACTTGCTCACGGTAAAGTTGCTGTGTTGACTATCGACGTTTGGGAACACGCTTACTACATCGACTTCCGTAACGCTCGTCCTAAATACATCTCTACTTTCTTAGAAAGCCTAGTGAACTGGGACTATGCAAACGCTAAATATGCAGGTCAAGCTGCTGGCGTTGAAAAATAAGTTTTAAAACTTATTCAAAAGTCAAAAAAATCACCCTTTTAGGGTGATTTTTTATGCTTTAAATATCATACTGCCACAACAAACAATATTACACAAAAGAATGAATCAAGAGCCATTACTAATCATAAAAGCAAAATATACCAAAATATTAGTGATGTTTATCTTTATCACTATAATCCAGTATGTGAGTTACTCTTATGTTCAAGAATCTATTAAATATAGTTTTAATTCAGCACTAATACTGACTGGATTATCAATTATGGAATTCGTCTTAATTTTACTTATCATCAAAAATGGACTGCCACAAATTAGATTTTTCGAAAGTCATTAGACTTCCTTCATAAATCATTTTTCAATCAATTTAATTGTTTATCTTTCACCCAATCTAAATTGTATATGCCAGCAAGTAAATTAAACCGCAGGTTTAATCGTTTACGACGATTTCTATATACACA